>JAEDKN010000010.1 GCA_016295795.1 Bacilli bacterium | reverse complement strand
GGAGTTACTAGAGATCGTATTTATAGTGAAGCAAAATATAATGGTTATAGATTTGATGTTATTGATACTGGTGGAATTGATGGATCTAACGATGATTTTAATTCTGACATTAGAATTCAGGCTAGTATTGCAATAGATGAGTCAGATGTTGTTTTATTTGTGGTTGATGGTAAAGAAGGCTTGACGTCTAACGATTATATAGTTAGAGACATGCTTAAGAAAAGCGGTAAAAAGGTTATTGTTGTTATAAATAAGGTTGATAGTAAAAGAGCCAAAGATCATATTTTCGATTTTTATGAACTTGGTTTTGATGATTATGTTGAGATAAGCGGAGAGCAAGGGACTGGATTTATAGAATTATATGAATTATTGATGTCTATTTTTGGTGATAAGAAAGCAATTGAAAAAGAGGACAACAGATTAAAATTTTCTGTTGTAGGAAGACCAAATGTAGGTAAGAGTAGCCTGATTAATGCATTATTAAATCAAGAAAGAGTAATTGTAAGTGATGTGGCTGGAACTACGAGAGATGCAATAGATACAATTCTGAAATATAATGGGCAGGAATTTATCGTTATAGATACGGCAGGAATGAGAAAAAAAGGTAAAGTATATGAATCGATTGAAAAGTATAGTCTTCTTCGTAGTATGAAGGCAATAGATAGAAGTGACATTTGTTTGCTTGTAATAAATGCTGAAGAAGGAATAATAGAACACGATAAACATATCGCAGGATATGTGCTTGAAAAAGGAAAAGGATTGATTATTGTTGTTAATAAATGGGATACTGTTAAAGATAAAACAATAAAAGAATATCTTAAGATAATTAGAAGCGAATTTCAATTTTTAGATTATGTTCCTGTAGTATTTACATCGGCTTTAACAAAGAAAAGAATTCACACTTTAATGCCTGAAATTTTAAAGGTTAGTGAAAATATTTCTAGAGAAATTCAGACTAGTGTTTTAAATGAAGTAGTAAATGATGCTTATATGAGTAATTTGCCTCCTACTTATAAAGGAAGAAGATTAAAAATCTATTTTGTTAATCAGTCAGGCGTCAAGCCACCAAAATTTACTTTTCATGTTAATAGTAAAGGGTTAGTACATTTTTCTTATAAAAGATATTTAGAAAACAAATTAAGGGAAAATTTTGATTTTGAAGGTACTCCGATTACAATTCAGTTTAAAAATAGAGGTGAAGATTAATTGGGAATTTTAGATTTGTTTTGTCATAAAGAGAATTTGGAGGAAGAATTAAAAGGACTTATAAAAGCACAAGAATTACTTGATGATCGTTATAATAAAAGACAAGTTAGTCCAGAATTCTATAAACAAAAAAGCTTGGAATTTATGTTAAGAAAAGAGAAAATAGAAAAAAAGTTATCTAAAGAGAATAATTAATAACTATATTTAAACTCTTACATATAATTATGTAGGAGGTTTTTTATGTTAGGCGATTCTTTTTTTAAAAAAGTAGAGAAAAAAACAAATGTTAACAAAGATACGATTTTATCTTTGGCATCTAAATTACAGGATTCAAATATGAAAGATGAACAAACTTTAAGAGAACTGATACAAGAAATTAGCGATATAACTGGTAAAGAAGTGAGCAAAGAAAAATCTGACAAAATAGTCGATACTATTTTAAAAGATAATGTACCAAATGTAGATAAAATGATCTAACCGAAGAGAGTAAACATAAATGTTACTCTCTTTAAATATATAAAATTCTATAGATTACTATAAATGAAAAATAAGTTTTATTTTTTGTGGTTTTCTTCTTCACATTTCTTGAAATAAATGTTATACTGATGATACAGTAGGGGACTGATGATATGAGGTACTTGAATAAAAAGGTTATTGCATTATATATCATAATAATTACTTTTTTAATTGGTAGGGTTTTTATTTTTAAGGGGAACCTTATTACTAATTATACGAATGTAATTAATCCTTTATTTTGGTTATTTATGGCAATACTCTCGTATTTAATGGCTAGAGATGAAGCAAACTATAAAATGAGAAATAAATATGACATAACCCAAACTGTTGTAATAATAGTCGTAATTTATTGTATGGTATATTTCTCATTAGGACTAGTCTTTGGATATGAAAGAAGTCCATATTCACACGAATTTGTTGCGATAATAAAGAATATTTGGTCATTTATAAGTATTATTGTATTTCAAGAATATACAAGATATCAACTTTTGAAGTTGTCACCTAAGAAAATAAGCTATTATGGATTGATAACACTTTTCTTTATAATTGCAGAGATCGACTTTTGGAATTTTTCTAGTAATTTTGTTAATAATGTAGAATTTTTCAAATATATGAGTCAAACAATAGTCCCCCTTATTGTAACTGGATGTCTTTTTACTTATTTATCTATTATGGCCGCTAATGTGCCTGCTACTATATATAGATGTCTTTTATCATTAATGACTATATTACTTCCTATTTTTCCTAGTATAAATTGGTTAATAAAATCCTTAATGGAAATAGTATTAGTTATTATTGTTGCACTATATGTAAATTATGTTGATATAAAATCTTCTAGAGTTTTAAGTAGAAGACAAGTAAAAAAAGAAAAGGTAACGTCTTATATACCTTTTGTAGTTGTTCTAGTATTTTTAGTTTGTTTCATAAGTGGAACCTTTAAATATCAACCAATTGCGGTTCTTTCTAATAGTATGTATCCTATATTTGCTAGAGGGGATGCTGTAATAATGAAAAAAATTGATGATAAAGATTTGAAAAAATTAAAAAAAGGTACTATACTATATTATAGTAAGGATGGTAACTTAATAGTACATAGAATAGTAAGCGTTAAATTTGATGAAGAAACCAATAAAATAGAGGTAACTACTAAAGGAGATAATAATAATAGTAATGATCCATGGATTGTTACTAATGAAGAAATAATTGGTACAGTTAGTTTCATGATTCCATACATTGGATATCCATCGGTTTGGGTAAATGAACTATTAAAGTAATAAAAAGGGTGATTTAAATGAATGAAAAGGAAAAACAAGTGTCTTTACAAAAATTTCTGAAAATAATGTGGGCATCTATTTCGTTATTGGTCTTGATTATATCTATTTGGATAATATTTGATTGTTTTAAGAAAACTCCTGATCAAGAGCAATTAGTGCTTAATTATAGTTCTAATACTAATTTGGATTATAAGATTTATTTAAAACCAAATAAATTTTATGAACGTAGTTATTTAGATAAAGACAAAAAATATATTTCTAATATTATAAATTATATGGATGTCAATTTAAATTATATTTTTAATACGACAGTTTTGTCAGATACTTCTTATAGTTATAATGTTTCTGCGGTTATTAGTAGTGATTATGATTTGAATGGAGTAACAGCGGAACTTTGGAGTAAAACTTACCAATTGGTTGCTCCTAAGTCTTTAACCAAAACGTCTTCTTCAGGATTTCAGATTAAAGAAAATTTGAAAATCGATTATGGAAAGTATGAAGCTCTAGCTAATAGTTTTAAAGAAGAGTACGGAATTTCTGCAGATACAAAATTAACTATCTTAATTAACATAAGATCTAATACGAGTGTATCTAATTATAATAAGTCTATACCTGTATCAAAAACTATTAGTTTAGTTATGCCACTTAACAAAACAGTAACAGATGTTACTGTTAGTGGAACAGATGCTGTATCGCAAAATGTTACTCAGATTATTAAAGGAGAAAGACATATTAATTACGTACTTTTAATAGGCACCATAATCGCAACTATTATATCTGCACCAATTTGTTTTATATCATTCTATAAATTATTTAAGATTACTAATGTTTCTCAATACATCGTTCAACAAAAGAAAATACTTAAGAGCTATGGAGATGTTATTGCTGAAGTTACAACTAAACCAGATCTACATGGATTAAAGATAATAGAAGTAAAAGAATTTGAAGACTTGATAAACATAGAAGAAGAATTGAGAGTACCTATTTTGTTCTATGAATTGATACAAGAAAGCGAATCATGGTTTATTATAACTACAAGTACTCAAGCATATAGATATATTTTGAAGTCACAATCTGACTTGCAAGAAGTTTATAATATGAACAACAAAACTAAAGACATTTAATGTCTTTTTTTTGTAATACCCTTAAAATGAACGCATATATTTAAATGAAAATATATAGGAGAGAGTTGATTTTATGGATAAAATGGAAGTCATTAAAAATATTTCTAACAGAACAGGTGGAGACATATATCTCGGGGTTGTAGGTGGTGTTAGAACCGGTAAAAGTACATTTATAAAAAAGGTAATAGAAAATCTAGTTGTTCCTTACATTGATGATGAATATGAACGAAAAAGAGCTCTAGATGAGATTCCACAAAGTTCTGGTGGAAAGACAATTATGACTATTGAACCTAAATTTGTTCCAACTAATGCTGCTAAAATCAACATAGATGATTTTAGTTGTAATATTAGACTTATTGACTGTGTGGGTTATGTTATTGATAATGCTAAGGGAGCAGAAGATGAAGAAGGACCTAGAATGGTTAAAACACCGTGGTACGATGAAGAAATTCCTTTTGTAGAAGCTGCTGAGATTGGTACTGAGAAAGTAATAAAGGATCATTCAACAATTGGTATAGTTATGACTACAGATGGATCAATAGGTGAATTTGATAGAAAGGATTACTTAGAAGCAGAAAATAGAGTAATAAGTGAATTAAAGGAGATTGGAAAGCCTTTTATAGTAATTCTAAATACCACTCATCCAACACTTCCTGAAACAGAACGTTTAGCAGAGTCTATTAGAGAAGAATATAGTGTTCCCGTTCTACCTATTAGTGTTGAAACTATGACGGATAAGGATATTACTAATATATTAAGAGAAGCTTTATATGAATTTCCTGTAATAGAAGTTAAGGTTAATATGCCTGAATGGATAGCTATATTAAATCCAAATCATGAGGTAAAGAAAAAATATATAGAATGCATAAAAGAAAGTGTAATAGAGGTTGATAAATTAAGAGATATAGATAACATTACAAGTCATTTCTTAGGAAACGAATTCATAGAAAAATCTTACCTTTCTGAAGTTGATCCGTCTACTGGGGAGATTACTATTACTTTAGAAGCTCCAGCTGATCTTTATAATAAAGTGTTAACAGATATTATTAAAATAGATGTTAAAAATAAGGCAGAATTATTATCATTATTTCAAGAATACAACGAAGCAAAGATTGAATATGATCAGATAAAATATGCACTTAAAATGGCAAAACAAACAGGATATGGGGTTGCTTCTCCAACATTATCGGATATGAAGTTGGATACCCCAGAAATTACTAAGCAAGGTTCTCGCTATGGTGTTAAATTAAGAGCCGTTGCGCCTTCTATACATATGATTAGAGTAGATGTAAACAGTACGTTTGAACCAATTATTGGAAGCGAGTTGCAAAGTAAAGAACTTATAAACTATCTTATGAAAGATTATGAAACAGATCCTCAAAGCATATGGAAAAGTGAAATTTTTGGGCGTAGTTTGGATGTAATAGTTCAAGAAGGTATTCAATCTAAAATAAGCCTAATGCCTGATAATATAAGATTTAAACTTGGTCAAACTTTAAGTAAAATAGTAAATAAGGGTTCAAATAATTTAATTGCAATAGTAATATAGATATCTAATATGATATCTTTTTTTAAATTCAATCAAAAAAGAATTTATATATGTGTATTTTTTTGTCAATATGCTTGATTTTATAATAGTTTCATGCTATTCTGTATATGTAAGCATACTGTGCTTAATATAAAAATACGGAGGTAATAGTGAATGAAAAAATCTGAATTAGTAGAAACAGTAGCTACAGCGGCTGGACTAACAAAAGCAGATGCAACTCGTGCAATTGATGCTACTTTTGCAGCAATTACAGATGCATTAAAGAAAGGAAATAAAGTACCAATCGTTGGATTCGGAACTTTTGCAATTTCTAAAAGAGCTGCACGTGATGGACGTAATCCTCAAACTGGTGAAACAGTTAAAATTGCAGCTAGAAATGCAGTGACTTTTAAAGCTGGAACAGCACTAAAAGAATCAGTTAATTAGTAAAACAGAACAGAACTATTAGTTCTGTTTTATTTTGTTCAACTATTTATATTATCGATATTTTATGATATAATACGTTCGGAGGAAAGACATGCTAGAAACATCTTTAAAGATACTAAAAAAAATAGAGAAAAAAGGTTTCAAAGCCTATATAGTTGGTGGTTTTGTTAGGGATTTTATTTTGGGAAGAAATTCGGTAGATGTAGATATTGCTACAAATGCAACTCCCAAGGAAATAAAAGAAATATTTCCTACTTGTTTTGTACCTAATGAAGTTTATGGCTCTATTACTGTTGTTATAAAAAATATAAGATTTGAAATAACCACTTTTAGAAGGGAATTAACTTACTTCAACAACAGAAAGCCTATTGAAATAGAATATATTGATGATTTACTAGAAGATTTAAAAAGACGAGATTTTACTATTAATACTCTGTGTATGGATAGCAATAGAAATGTTATAGACTTGCTAGATGGTATGAAAGATATAAAAGCAAGAAAGATTAGAACAGTTGGTGATAGTTTTGAAAAGTTTTCTGAAGATTCTTTACGTATTCTGAGAGCTATAAGATTTGCAACTATTCTGGATTTTGAATTAACTGATGAAATAAAAGAAGCTATTCTTAATACAAAGAAGTATTTATCTAATATTTCTTATAATAGAAAAAAAGATGAATTAGATAAAATTTTTATGAGTAATAATGCTCGATACGGGATTGATCTATTGTTAGATTTGGGACTAGACAAAGAATTAGAAATTTATAATCTAAAAGACATAAAAATATCTAATGATTTGATTGGAGTGTGGTCTTCTCTTGAAGTTAGTTCGAAGTATCCTTTTACTAAGAGTCAAAAAGAGTTAATAGATAAAATTAATAATGTGAAAAACCTTGATAACTTTGACAAAAATGTATTATATAAATATGGACCATATGTAAATAAGGTGGCAGCGCTTAATAAAGGCCTTGATGACTCAAAAGTAATTGATATTTATAACAAATTGCCTATTAAAGTTAGGAATGATATAGATATTACCAGTAAGGAGATAATGGAAATACTAAATTTATCTCCAGGGAGTTACATTAACATTATATATAAAGATTTAGAAGATAAAATTTTAAATGGTAAACTTTTAAACAATAATAAAATGATAAAGGAATATATAAAAAGTAATTATAGGGGGATATATGAAAAAAGATAAGATGGTTGATTTGCTAAGTCAAAGAAATATAGTCATACCTATGTATATTTATAGGCTTTTTCCACGTTTAAACATTGATCTAGATGTATTCATGTTTTTAATGTATTTATATAATTGTGGTGATAAAATAATATTTGATCCTCAAAAAATAAGTGAAGATTTTGGGATTGACTTAGAGAAAGTACTATATTATATAGACAAACTCAGCAGTAATAAATTAATTAATTTTGAGATAATAAAAAATGATAAAAACATTAGTGAGGAATATATTTCACTCTCTTACTTTTATGATAAGATTTCATTGTTGTTGATCGAAGATGCAAACGATTCTTCTAATGAACAACACAATAAAAATATTTTCGAATTAATTGAAAAAGAATTTGGAAGAGTACTTAGCCCTATGGAGTATGAGATAATAAAGGCTTGGAATGAAAGTAACATAAGTGATGAATTAATCGAGGAAGCTCTTAGGGAAGCAGTATTCAATGGCGTTACTAATTTAAGATATATTGACAAAATTTTGTATGAGTGGCAAAAAAGAGGAATTAAAAACAAAAATGATGTAGAAAAAAATAGACAAAGAACAAAAAAGGATAATACTGAAAAAATGGAAATATTTGAATATAATTGGCTAGAGGACGATGAATAATGCAAGAAATACTTAGTTATTTAGATGAATTGTTTCCTAATCCAAGGTGTGAACTGGAATTTAATAAAGATTATGAGCTATTAATCGCAGTTGTTTTGAGTGCACAAACAACTGATAAAAAGGTTAACTCAGTAACTGAGAATCTTTTTAAGAAATATCCTACATTGGAAGATTTAAATGATGCTTCAATAGAGAATGTAAAATGCATATTAAGGCCAATTGGTACTTACAATAAAAAAGCAGTTTTTGTTAAAGAAATTGCGCACTTCTTGCTTGATAAATATGATGGTAAGGTGCCTAAAACTCATAAAGAATTAGAAATTATTCCGGGAGTAGGCCATAAGAGTGCTAATGTGGTTTTAGGCGTTCTCTATAACATTCCTACTTTTGCAGTAGACACTCATGTTTCTAGGGTAAGTAAGAGGTTAGGACTAGTGAAGAGTAAAGATGATGTTACTGCTATTGAAAAGAAATTAAAGAAGAAGATAAATAAAGAAAGATGGGTTAGAACTCATCATCAATTGGTTCTGTTCGGAAGATATTATTGTAAAGCAATTAAACCAGAATGTGATAGTTGTAAATTAAAAGACTTATGTAAAAAAGATAAGATAAAATAAAAACATTGAATTTTTCATATAATTATTTGGGTGATTATATGAAATTTGCATTTTTAGTAAGTTTTTTGGCAGGAATTTCTACAGTTTTAGGTTCCTTTGTTTTATTTGTAAAATATAAGAGTAAAGATGGTTTAATAAGCAAATCTTTATCGTTTGCATCCGGAGTGATGATAGCTGTTAGTGTGCTTGATCTTTTTCCTAATTCTGTTATTAATTTGAGCAAAACATTTTACTTTCTCCCGGCGCTTTTGTTGTCCTTCCTATTTCTAATATTAGGAATAATCTTATCGTTGTTAATAAATAAATATTTGCCTAATAATTATGATAATACTGCCAATGGAAAATTATATAAAGTTGGAATATTTTCTATGCTTGCAATAATTTTACATAATATTCCTGAAGGGATTGCTACATTTTTAACTGCATCTGAAAATATGAAACTTGGTATTACTTTAGCTGTTGCAATTGCACTTCATAATATACCTGAGGGAATAAGTATATCTGTACCTATATATTTTGGAACTAAAAGCAAATTTAAGGCAATTTTGTATACCTTTATATCTGGTATTTCAGAATTCTTAGGGGCTATTTTAGCATTTTTATTTTTATCCAATATAAATTCTACTATGTTTGTTGATATGCTTTATTCTTTAATAGCGGGTATTATGATATCATTATCTATTGAAGAATTAATACCAAATGCATGTTGTTATTCTAAAAAAATAAATGTTGCTATATATGTTTTGATAGGTGTTCTATTTATGAGTTTTGTACATTTTATAGCATAAAAAAGAGCTTGGATTTCAAGCTCTTTATTTTATAGTTATTGTTCTAGATAGAGTTTTTGAATATTTGCTATAAGCAATATTATATGTTACTGTGTAAGTAGAAGCTGTTGTATTGTCTATTAATGTTACCTCTGTTCCATTTGAATCTGTAATGATTACGGAAACAGTCACTTCTGAAGTTATATCCTCACTATTCAAATATGCAATTATATCAGCATTGCTCGGATTTTGATCATATGTTGCTAGTGTATCTCCTATTGAATAGGATGAACTTGAATATTTGAGTACTGCATCAAACAAGTTGTTTTCTTGAACTTTATAAGTATATGTTGCTCCAGAACTTGCATTATCACTGAAGTTTTTATAAGAGGTTACAACTTTGTATGTTCCTTCTGGACTGGTTAAATTAAGTATTGTATAAGTAGTTTCTGTGGTGAATGCAAGATATTTGCCATCTTTATATATTTTATAGCCTAAAGGACCATATTCTTCAGAATCCGTATCCTTTGACGAAGTAGGATTCCAACTTAATGTCATGCTCATATCGCTCACATTATATTCACCTTTTAAATCAGAAACATTATTAAGTTTAGAATATTTTATTGAAGTCTCTGTTGGTTCTGTTCCTTTTTTGAAATATTCATAAACTATTTGTGATTCAGGAGTAGAATCACTTGCAAGCTTTGCCGGATTGCTTCCTTTTTCTATTGCTAATTTGACAACGCTATCTGGTACTTCAAATTTATTTCCTTTTGTTAATACTTCTTTTGCTACTGCTCTAAATAGCTTGCCACGATTTATTACAGCATTTGTTGATTTTAAATATTGAGTTTTAGATGCTTTTTCACAACCATACCATAGTCCTATTGAAATTTCTGAGTCATATCCTATAAGCCATGAATCTGGGATTGCATTTGAAGGGAGTCCTAATTTCTTTGCTGTTTCTTCATCGTAGTTTGTTGTACCTGTTTTTGCAGCTATATTATATCCACTTAGTTTAGCACCACTACTCAAACCACTTTGAACTGCAGTGACTAGTGTATCTGTTATCATAAATGCGGTTGAGTCACTTATAATTCTTTTTCCTTCTGATTCATATTCTATTACTTCGCCTGTATCTCTATATATTATCTTATTAACTGTATATGGTTCATAATAGTATCCTCCATTTGCAAATACGGCATAAGCTGCAGCCATTGCAAGTGGATTAGAACCATTAAATGCTCCAATCGAATGTGCTTCATGGAAATAATCCTCAGTTTTTATTCCAAAGCTTTCAACGAATTTTTGGTAAGCATCAAGTCCTATTTCATCTCTAACTTGCTGGAAAGCTTTAAGAGCGGGTATATTTCTTGATTGTGCTATTGCGGTTCTTAATGTTATATTTCCCATATATCCACGATCGGAATTTCTTATTTCTTGACCACTCGAATAATAATATTTTGAGTCATTAAATATCGTATATGTTGACCAGTTTAAATATTCCATACCTGGTGCATAGTCTACTATAGGTTTGGCGGTTGAACCTATTTGCCTATTTATATCAGTAGCAAAGTTATATGCATCTATTACATCTCTGTTACGACCATTTCCTATTGCAACAATTTTACCGGTGTCAACATCAACAGCAGCAACACCTGCTTGAACATAGCTGTTTTCCCAATTAAAAGTTTCACCACTAAATATTTTATTTATAGAAGTCTGTTTTTCTTTATCCATATTTGTATATATCATCATTGGAGTGTTATAAGGATTAACCTTATATTTTTCTTGTATTTCTTTTACCACGGTATCTATATATCCTTGAAATTCAAGTGTGTCACCTTTATTTCCAACCAACAAGCTTTCAATAGGAATTGAATCTGCCAAATCTCTTTCTTCCTCGGTTATATAACCGTGTTTATACATTAAATTTAAAACTGTTTTTCTTCTTGAATTGGCGGCTTCTGGATTAGTATATGGATTATATGAAGTAGGGGCTTTAAATAATCCAACTATCATTGATGCTTCAGCTAAGTTTAACTCTGATGCACTTTTACCAAAATAAGTTTTTGATGCTTGTTCAACACCGTATGCGTTGCTACCTAGGAAATGATTATTTGCATAAAATTCTATTATTTCCTGTTTTGTATAATTTTTTTCTAGTTTAAATACTGATAAATATATATCTGTGAATTTTCTAGTTATACCAGCAAGGCCACTAGCTTCAGATGAAGTAAAGCTATTTTTTATTACTTGCATTGAAAGAGTAGAAGCACCACCTGCGCCAGAATTGCCTACTAATTGTCCAAGAGAAGCTCTAAGGAAACGCGCAGCGTCAAATCCGTTGTGTTGGAAAAATCTAGAATCTTCTGTTGCAATGATTGCATCTATTAAAACTTCACTCATTTCATCATAAGTTATATTTTCTCTCTTTTTAGCACCTAATTCTGCAATTAATTCATTATTGCAATCATATACTAGAGTCGATTCTGAGTAAGTCAGTTTTTTCACGTCAAACTCTGGAGCACTTTTTATAATGTATAAGAAGAAGCCACCAACAACAACTGTTCCCAGTATACATAGGGATAAGAAAATAATTATTAACGTATTTATTACGGTTTTACTTTTCTTTTTCTTAGTAATTTTATTTATAAGCATAGAACCAACTATTATTATAATGATTCCAACAAATAATAGTAGCGTAAAAAACAATCCCATAATCTTCCAACTTATTATAAATGCGATTATTGATACTATTGCTAGTATTGTTGTTGAATCCGTTAATGAGAAACTGGTTTTTTTAACTTTGTATCTTTTTTGTGAATTTTTAGTATTCTTTGTTTGTTTTTTGTTTGTCATTAAGACACCTCCAATAATTGATCTATTATTTTAAGATAATCTAATCTTGGTATATATTTTTCTTCTACTTTAAATGCTTTTTCCTCAAAGTATGATAGTGGAATAGATTTTCTTTTATTTTGTTCAATAAATGATAGAAAATCTTCTGCAAGTAAGAGATATGTTTTGTGGATCTTATTAAATCTTACTATTAAAAAGCAAATTCCATTATTATTATTAATGTTTTTTATATGATTTATCTGGTGTGGGTGTATATTTGCAAGAGGAAATGACGATGTATTATTCGTTTCTTTAGCTTCAAAATCAATATATCTTCCTTTGTATAATCCATTATAGTCTGTTGTTGATGGTTCTTTGAAGTAAGCTTCTTTTATAACAGCTTTATTCCTTGATGGATAGTCTACTTTTGTTATTTGTATTGGCGTAGGCTTTTTATAAATGTAAGCTATCTTTTTATCCTGATAATATAAATTGGATATATTTAGATCTTCTTCCAGTGACATACCACGATTATCATAGTGAATTTCTTTTTTTATTATTTTGTTTTTTATTCCGTTTGGATAATTCATTAGATCACCTATTCTAAAGTATACTACAAAATTGGAAATTTTACTATAGAAAAATAGCTAGTTTTGTCGAATTGAAATAAAAAAAGAATATTATATGTTATTATGAATTTGGTGATTAAATTGAAAAGTGAAAATGTTATAGAAATATTAAACAAGCTTATGGATGATGTTAGAGGTTTAAAGGTAGAATCGAATTATAATATAATTATGCATAGATTAGGTAAAAAATAAGAAAATTTATTTATATAAAATGTTGAATTTTGAGTTTTGTTGTTGTATACTGGTGATAATAGGAGTGAGAATTTATGGATAAATTGAAGGAAAAGAAGTGGTGGTTCTTAGGAGCCATATTATTAATGGTCGTTATTTTGTTAAGTGGACTATTAATAAATTTTTCAGGCAACAATGGTGAAATTCAAGGTGGCGGGCTTAATGCAGAGCTTGTTGCAGGAGGACAGACAAAGCTAACCTATAATTATTTGTCTTCTACATATCGTAGTAAGTTTAAGCTTACTAAAAACATTCCTTTGAGCGTTAAGGGATTGAGTGGTAAAACCGCATTGAACAGCGGAAGCGAATATGTAGTAACATTTAATATAAATGGTGGAAATTGTATGAGCGATAGTAAGAAATGTGCTTATTGCTTAGACCCAGCAACAAATGCTTTATCTAGTTCGGAAAAGAATCAAGGATATGGAACAAGAACAATATATGCTCCATCATCAACTGCTAGTGCAAACTATTGGAAAAAGCTGTCTGCTTCAAAACAATCAATGATTGAATTAGTTCTTTTATATGGATATCCTAATAAATTAAGAAGTCAAACAAAAGAGGAACAATATATCGCAACTCAAATACTTATTTGGGAAATTCAACAAGGATGGAGAACTAACTGGAATGCTACTCCAACAAATACAAGTTTCTATAATGTTTGGATTAAAGATTATTCCAATATATTAACAGTTTATAAGAGCATTGTTTCAGATGCCGCTAATCACAGCAAAGTGCCAAAATTCACTGGTGGAAATAGTGTAAAGCTTGAATTTAACGGTACAAATTATAGTAAGACATTAACTGACGAAAATAATGTTCTAAGTCAATTTACTGTTACTTGTCCAAGCGGAATGGCATGTAAAAAAGATGGAAATAAATTAACTATTACTGCATCTTCTAGTGTAAGTGGAACTATTACTTTGTCTAAAATGATTCCTGCTAATGGTGTTAAAGGGAATTTAATAATTGGTAGTACAGCACAACAAAGTTTGATATATGGATATCCTACAAATAAGGCAGTAACCTCTAAGCTTACTGTAGGTACTGTTACTGGAGGATTGGTTGTAAAGAAAACTAGTGAAGATGGAAAAATAGAAGGATTCAAATTTCAAATTACTGGACCAAACAATTATAATAAGACACTTACTACTGATTCTAATGGTGAAATAAGTATAAGTGGAATAGCACCTGGTGAATATACTGTTAAAGAACTTGAAGTACCAGATAGATATGAGCAACCTGAAACAAAAACGGTGACTGTAAATGGAAATAGTACAGCTGCAGCGACAGTAACAATCAACAATATTTTAAAAAATAATAGTTCATTAAAAATATTAAAAGTAGATTCAGAAACTGAAGAACCACTAAGTGGAGCAGTTATGAGTATTTATGAGGCTCAAAGTCTTTCTACAGGTGCTAGCACTTCTGTTTTGGGTAAGGTTTTCAATTTAACCATCAGTGCATTGAAGAATTTAGTGCCTATTGATACTTGGACAACTGATGGAACACCACATATTGTTGATTCTAGCAAAATAGAAGTCGGAACATATACAATATGCGAAACAGTTTCCCCTAAAGGATATGAAGCGGACGACGACACTTTATTACCTTGTCAGACTGTAAAAATAGAAGATAAGAATTCACAAGTAACTGTAATGTTTAAAAATTCTCCAACCAAGACCGTTATCAAGAAGACTGATGAAAAAGGTAATTTGATCGGTGGGGCGCATTTACAAATTACAACTTTGACAGGAAAAGTTGTAGATGATTGGTATAGTGTTGAAGGTCAAGAACATGTTGTTGAAGGATTGACTAAAGGAGGTCAGTATAAACTTAAAGAATTAGAAGCACCTGAGGGATATCAAAAAGCTTCAGAAAGATTATTTACTGCAGGAATGGGTGATGGTGTTTTATGGGGCGTAACATTGAAAAACATTCCTACTGAAGTAGAAATCTGTAAGACAGATGAAACACGAAAATTCGGAGTTGAGGGTGCACATTTACAGGTAATTGATAGTACAGGTGCCATTGTCCATGAATGGACTACCGGACCAACCGAAGGATGGGCATGTAAAGGGATTGAAGGCTTACCTGTTGGAAATTATGTTCTACATGAAGAAACTGCACCAGATGGATATCTTCTTGCAGATGATATTAAGTTTGAGGTTAAAGATAGTGGAACAACAGAAGTAGTGATGACAAACAAAGTTACTGAAGTAGAAATCAGCAAGGTAGATGCAACAACAGGAAAAGAAATCGCAGGCGCACATTTACAAGTAATAGATGCTGATGGAAAAGTAATTGATGAATGGACTAGTGAAGAAGGAAAAACTCATACTATATCTAAATTAGATCCTAGTGCAACATATATATTAAGAGAAACTATTGCACCAGATGGTTATGCAGTTAGTCAAGAAGTTGTATTTACAGTTTATGATGAAAAAGTAGAAATGAAAAATGAATTAACTACTGTAGAAATTTTAAAGAAAGATGTTGTAAGTGATGAAATGGTTGTTGGTGCTCATCTTCAATTATTAGATAAAGATGGAAAAGTAATAGAAGAGTGGGATACTACAGAAGAAGCACATGTTATTAAAGGATTACTTACTGATACAGAATATACTGTAAAAGAGACTAAAGCACCTAATAATTATTTGATAGGAGAACAAGTAACATTTAAGTTAGAAAAAGATGAAGCAAGACGTGAAATTATAGTTTATAATACGCCTATTGTTCATGTTAAAAATACAGCTGCTAATGCATCAACTATTATGATAGTTGTTGGTAGTGTTCTAATATTAGCTGGTATAGGAGCCGTAATCTTTGTTAAAAAGAGGAGGGCATAATTATAAAAAAGGATAAAATAATTATTACTGTGGCGGTAGTTGCAGTAATGGGGGGTATATTCTTAGTTTCAAGCTCTTATCTTTCTGCAAAAAAAGATAAAGTCTATGACAATGTGGCATTTGAGATTTATGATGCTGAAGTTCTAAATAATTTGGAAAATATCACGGGAGAAGATGTATCTTCATCTTCTCCTAATGATGTTAATGATGATGTTAATGATAACAAAGGCAGTACAAGTACTACAAACTCTCAGAAAAATTCTTATATTGGAACTGTAGAAATACCTAAAATAAATTTAAAAAAAGGATTTGTTGATCCATCCTCTAAGTATAATGATATTGAGTATAATGTCACTATTCTAGAGGGTTCTGAATTTCCTGACGTTGAGAATGGAAACTTTATTTTAGCTGCACATTCTGGTACTGGAGTAAAAGCTTATTTTAAAGATTTATATAAATTGAGTAATGGAGATCAAGTAAAAGTTTCTTATAAAGGGGAAACCTATACTTATAAAATTGTTAAAATTTATACGCAGAAAAAGCAAGGATATTTAACAATTTATAGGAATAGTAATAAAACAACCTTAACACTAATTACTTGTACTAAAGATAATAAAAAATTACAGACGGTTTATGTAGCAGAAAAAGTATAAAAAGGGAGCAAGAAATGGAAAAGGTAACGTTTTTAGAGAGCATAATAAAGATATTGAATCTGATTGCATCAGTACCTTTTTTTATTGAAATCTTAATTTTGACAGGATTACTGTTAATAATTATGATTTTTTTCTATTTTAGAAAATCAAAAAAAGGCAAAATTACAGCTTTAATAATTTATTGTGTAACGCTTTTATTACTGCCGGTTTCCCATTTCTCTTTTTTTGTTGACACGTTGGATCAAATAGTTGAAAATTATTTAGAAATAGTGTATTTTCCATCGTGTTATGTATATATTGGAATGCTTCTTGTTACTGATATATCCATTTTTATTGATATTGCGAAAAATGTCAAAGCAAAAAAAAGTAATTGGTATCAAGCACTTAATATTTTGTACTTTTTTGTATTTCAATTTCTATTCTTTTTGATATTAAGAACTGTTATTTCAAATGATATAGATATTTTTGAAAGAAGCTCTATATATAGTAATGAAGATCTTACAAGCTTAATACAGATCAGCAGTTATCTGTTCTGGATAAGGATAGGAATTAAGTTTGTAGTATTTATTATAAACAGATTAAGCAGATTTACTTTTGAAAAGAAAAAAACAAATATAGAATTGCCTAATAATAACTTGTCATTATCTACTGAAAATATTAACGAGAAGAATATTGTATTAGAGGATTCTGTTACTCCAATTTTAAATAGTGATGTAGATACTGGGGATAATGCAGCATATGAAGAAGAAGCAAACAATTCTGTTGGTGCTGTAACTAGTTCGTATAATCTGGTAAAAACTTCTGACTATTTAGATGAAAATACAAAAAGTTTTAACAATAAAGAAGAACTGGAAGAACCACTTTATAATACTCCTTATCTAAATAGTGATATTGAAACTCTAAATATGAATAATTCAACAGATTCTGTGGAAAAAAATTTTTCTAAGGAATCATCATATAAAGACGAAATAAATACTAATAATGTAAATGCATACAATAGTTATACACCTACTTACGAAAGAATAGAAGATCCAATTGATTCATATTTGAACAATGATATAATTTATCCTAAAGAGACAAAAATAGATGAATCTTTGAATATTCCTCATTTGGATAATAGCGTTGAGATTTTAAATACTAATAATTCAACAGATTCTGTGGAAAAAGAATTCTCTGATGTGGATGCGATTCCAATTCTTGACATAGATGATTCAGAGAATAATACTCAAGTGATTCAAGACAATAAGATTTCTAACTTGATTTCTACAAATCCGCAGGAAACATCTGATTTGATTATTAAAGAGGATGATGATGTAGATAACTATTTTGATGATTTTTATGAACAGTAAACTTTTATAGATATTATAGGTAATTGACAATTTATATTTTATTTGTGATAATATAAGCATAAGGGATTGGTGAAAAATATGTTTCAAAATAAAGTAACTTTGACTCCTCAAGATATTTTAGAAAAAGAATTTAAAATCGATACAAGAGGATACAGATTAAAAGAGGTAGACCAATTTTTAGATATAGTGATTGGTGATTATGAAGAGCTTTTTAAGATGATAAGAGAAAGCGAAAAAGAAAAAGAAGAGTTGTTGGAACAGATAGTAGCACTTAAACAAGAAATTCGTAATTTAAGAACTAGCATAGAAATTGCTAAAGGTGCTGATGATGATTTAAATAATAATGGCTTTTCTTCTACTGGTACTAATCTAGATATAATGAGAAGACTTGCTCAATTGGAAAAAATAGTATACGGAAAAGATGAATAATATTTTGACAAACGCTATATTTTTAATGATATAGAGGAAAGTCCATGCTCACAAAAGCTGAGATGCTTTTAGTGTTCGTGCTAAGGGAAAAAATAACCTTAGGTAGCTTAATAGCTAACGGCGACGAAGGAGTCTAAATCTCTAAGACATGACTCTAGTAGTTGTAAAGTGCCATAGTGACGAATAATCTGGAAACGGATGATGTGGAACGCGGTAAACCCCACGAGTGAGAAACCCAAATTTTGGTAGGGGAGCTTCGAAGAGGAAAATGAACCAAATCGGGGACCGGAGACGGTAGATAAATGTTTGTCGCCTAGAAATAGGAACAGAACATGGCTTATAAAATATTATTTTTATATAAATGAGGTGTTGTGTTTGAAAGAACTTGGTGATTATTTAAAAGAAACTAGAGAAAGCAACTGTGTGAGTATAGAAGAGGCTGCAGAAGATTTAAATGTTTCGGAAAGTATTATTTCTAATATAGAATCTGGTAATACTAGAGCTTTTAGAGATATGTTTGAGCTTAAAGACCGAGTAAAAGAATACGCAAAATATTTGGGGTTAGATCCTGAAAAAGTTGTAGATGAGTTTAATGATTTTTTGTTTGAACATACATCTAAAATTAGCCTTAAGGATATATTGGAAGCTGAAGAGGACCATAAACAAAAAGAACAGAATAAAATATCTTCTCCATATACTATTCAAAATAACAGTGTTTATATAGATAAACGTTATTTTAAGGTTGTAGGAGCATGTGTAATATTGCTACTTATTTTAATGTTAATAATAATGATTTTGAAATCCATCTTAATTCCTAATGAAAATATAACTAATAGAGAACTTTTAAGTGTTCACGAAATAAGAGGTGATTAACTTGAACACACCTAATAAATTAACAATTACAAGAATAATTTTAAGCTTAGTTTTGATAATATTGTTGTTATTTCCATTTGATCAAATAAATATAGCTTTTCCTAGTTTTTATGTTGGTAACGTGTTACTAAATTTAAAATATGTAATTGCTGGGATTGTCTTTATAATTGCTAGTTTAACCGATTTTTTAGATGGTCATATTGCAAGAAAATATGGTCTTATAACTAATACAGGGAAGATGTTAGATGCTATTGCTGATAAGGTTCTAGTTAATTCTGTTTTGATTATTTTAGCTTCTCTTAGATTTATAAATCCTATTATACCTGTAGTTATAGTCTTACGTGATACAGTTGTTAATGCAATTAAAATGGAAGCTGCATCTCGTGGCAGGGTAGTAGCTGCTATAAAATCTGGAAAGTTGAAAACAGCATCTTTGATGATAGGAATAACATTGATTTTCTTTAATAATTTACCATTTGAACTTATTAATTTAAGAATAGCTGATTTTTTACTTTATTTTGCTACTATAATGTCTATTGTATCTATGATTGAATATTTTAATTTAAATAAAGAACTTATATTTGAAAAAAAGAATTCTTAATAAGAATTCTTTTTTTTAAGTAAAAAAAAGAGACTAAAAACAAATGTTCGAAAAAAGCTTGCAATTTTTCTTTAAATGTTGTAACATATAATTGTAAGTAAAAAAATGGAGGTAATATTAATGGCAAAAACTAATGAAAGTACTACTGATAAAACGCTAGAACAGGTACTAAATGATATTGAAAAACAATTTGGCAAGGGTTCAATAATGAAATTGGGTGATAATCGTCATATGGAAATAGATGTTTCCCCTAGTGGGTCATTATCGCTTGATATAGCTTTGGGAATTGGTGGATATCCTAAAGGGAGAATAATAGAGATATATGGTCCAGAATCTAGTGGTAAAACTACATTTGCATTGCATGCAATTGCAGAAGTTCAAAAACAAGGTGGAAGAGCAGCATTTATAGATGCTGAGCATTCTCTAGATCCTAATTATGCTAAAAATTTGGGGGTAAATATAAACGAATTATTATTATCACAACCTGATACAGGAGAACAAGCCTTAGAAATATGTGAAGCATTGGTAAGAAGCAATGCTATAAATATAATAGTAATAGATTCTGTTGCAGCACTAGTTCCAAAAGCCGAAATAGATGGAGAAATGGGTGATTCCCATGTTGGACTTCAAGCACGTCTTATGTCGCAAGCATTGAGAAAATTATCAGGGACTATAAATAAGACAAATACAATTGCAATATTTATAAATCAGTTGAGAGAAAAAGTGGGAGTAATGTTTGGAAACCCAGAAACAACAACAGGAGGAAGAGCTTTGAAATTTTATTCTAGTATTAGGTTAGATGTAAGAAGAAGTGAAGCTTTAAAAATGGGTGATGGAATAGTAGGAAATAGAACTAATATTAAAGTAGTAAAAAACAAAGTGGCTCCACCATTTAAGAATGCTACAGTGGATATTATGTATGGTGAGGGAGTTTCTAGAGAAGGCGAAATTGTAGATTTAGGCGTGGAATCAGGAGTTATAGAGAAGAGTGGTGCTTGGTTTTCATACAAAGGTGAAAAACTTGGGCAAGGACGAGAAAATGTTAAATTGCTTTTGAAGGAAAAGAAAGAATTATCAGAAGAAATTGAAAAACAGATTAGAGAATATTACAATATTGGTTAGTTTTTGTGTAATATTTTGTAAATAAAGCAAAGGGTGCTTTACACTCTTTGCTTTTCCTTTGAAATAACTGTATTTGGCTAAAAAAAGCTTATATTTTATAGAAAAAAGTTTTTAAAAAAACAAAAAAATGAAAAAATCAAAAATTAAAAAACGTGAAAAAAAATAATTTTCAAAAAACAAAATTTTTGATAAAAAGCTTATAAAATAAGGAAAAAAAACGAAAAAAGCAAATTTTAAAAAAGACAAAAAAACGAAAAAATTAAAAAATGTAAATCGAACAAAAAAATGTTTTTTTGTTTTTTTCTTGAAAAATAAGGGTTTTAAAGTGATGGCAACAAAATCATCAAAAAAAACAATTGAAAATCGATTGACTTTGTAAATATTTCAATTTAAAATTTTCTTATAGAAGGTAATATTGGAGGTAAATAATATGACTGTTTGCGATGATGTTTTAACAACTTTAAAAGTAGTTAAAAGAAATGGAAAAAAAGTAGATTTTGATGCTACAAAAATAGCTATAGCTATAAAAAAAGGATTTGACAATATTAATAGACCTGATGATTATGAAAATGTTGAGGAAAGGATTTATACAGAAAAAGATATTCAAAAAGTTTTTCAAGCTGTAATTAAACGTATTGAAAAAGAATATGAAAATGAAGAAAAGATTAAAATTGAAGATATTCAAGATATGATTGAATGTGAGTTGAGTAAAAAAGGATATCAAGATGTTTATGAATCTTTTAAAGCTTATCGTGAAAAAAGAGCACAATCTCGTGAAATGTTTTTCGATGATAAGAAAAAACACAAATTTTTAAAAACGATAGAAGGCCTTGGGTTAAAATCTTCTGGAGAAGAAGATTTAAAAAGAGAAAATGCAAATGTTGATGGAGATACTGCGATGGGAACTATGTTACAGTATGGTTCTACCATTTCAAAGGAGTTTGCAAAATCTTATTTGATGAAGAAGAAATTTGCTGATGCCCATGAAGATGGGGATATACATATACATGATATGGATTTCTTACCTATGGGTACTACGACTTGTATGCAAATTGATATAGAAAAACTTTTCAAAAATGGATTTTCTACAGGACATGGTCATTTGAGGGCTCCTAATGATATTATGAGTTATACAGCTTTAGCTGCAATAGCAATTCAGTCCAACCAAAACGATCAGCATGGGGGACAAAGCATTCCTGCTTTTGATTACTATATGGCACCAGGAGTACTAAAAACTTTTAAAAAGCAGTTTAAACAAACTTTATCTGATTTGTTAGATTATTCTGAATATGGTAAATTTATTAGTTTTAATACAATGTTAAAAGAAATTGATAAACTTACCAGTATTGATTTAGATATAAAAGAATTTGATAAGTATGCAAAGGAATCTGAAAACATAAAAAGATTGTTTTCTATGGCGTATGATAAAGCTAAAAAGAAAACTAATCGAATAACATATCAAGCAATGGAGGCATTTGTACATAATTTAAATACTATGCATTCTAGAGCTGGAGCTCAAGTTCCTTTTTCTTCAATTAATTTCGGTACTGATACCTCAGTCGAAGGAAGAATGGTTATTGAAAATTATTTGAAAGCTGTAGAAGCAGGTCTTGGACATAGTGAAACTCCAATATTCCCAATTTCGATTTTCAAAGTGAAAGAAGGAATAAATTACAATCCGGGGGATCCAAATTATGACCTATTTAAATTAGCTTGTAAAGTTTCTGCAAAGAGATTGTTCCCTAACTTCTCATTTATAGATGCACCATTTAACTTGAAATATTATAATCCTGAAGATTATAGAACTGAAGTTGGATATATGGGGTGTCGTACAAGAGTAATGGCAAACTCGGTTGATCCTGATAAGGCAATAACTCCAGGTAGAGGTAATTTATCATTTACTTCAATTAATTTACCTAGATTAGGAATAAAATATGGAGTGGTAGCAGGTCACGATAAAACTGATTTAGATGGATTCTTCAAAGAATTAGAAGAATTGTTAGATTTGGTTAAGGATCAATTGTTAGAAAGATTTGAAATACAGTGCAGCAAACACGTTTATAATTTTCCATTCTTATTAGGACAAGGTATTTGGATTGATTCTGATAAATTGAAAAATGGAGATAGGTTGAGAAGAGTTTTAAAACATGGGACATTATCTATTGGTTTTATAGGACTTGCAGAGTGTTTGAAGGCACTTATTGGGGAACACCATGGAGAAAGTGAGAAAGCGCAAAAATTAGGAATAAAGATAATCAAATTTATGAGAGATAAATGTGATGAATATTCTGAAAAATATAACTTGAACTTTACTTGTTTAGCAACACCAGCAGAGGGATTATCAGGAAGATTTGTGAGAATAGATAGGGCAATATATGGAAAAATAAAGGGTGTTACTGATAGAGATTATTATACGAATTCGTTCCATATACCTGTTTATTATAATATTTCAATAGAGAGAAAAATTAAATTAGAAGCTCCATATCATGAATTAACAAATGCAGGACATATTTCTTATATCGAACTAGATGGAGATCCATCAGAAAATTTGGATGCATTTGAACGAGTTGTTCGTATAATGAAAGAATCAGGAATTGGTTATGGTGCAATTAATCATCCCGTTGATAGAGATCCCGTATGTGGATACGTTGGAGTCATAAAAGATGTTTGTCCTCGTTGTGGTAGACGAGAAGGAGAGGCTGTAAGCCTAGAAAAAATAACTACATTAAATTGTGGGTGTAAATAGAAAGGAGAAAAAAATATGAAAAAAGAGATTGAGAAGAAACAAGAAAATTGCAAAACAGTAGGTGATGGAGTTGGATTTGAACGTATTAGGAGAATTACTGGATATTTAGTAGGTACTGTTGATCGTTTCAATAATGGTAAACGTGCTGAAGAACATGATCGTGTAAAACATACATAATATGGAAATTAGGTTAGCTAGCAATCTACAAAAAGGGAGCATTGTTGATGGTGAAGGATTAAGGGCTGTTATATGGACACAAGGATGTATTCATAATTGTTATGGGTGTCATAATCCGCAAACACATTCTTTGAATGATGGCTTCATAGTAGATACAGAGCAAATAAAACAAGAACTTGAAACTTTAAGCGCAGAGGAAGGAATAACTTTTTCTGGTGGTGATCCTATGTTACAAGTAGATGCTTGTTTAGACATTGCTAGACGCGCTAAAGAATTAAATTTAAATATTTGGTGTTATACAGGATATACGTTTGAACAATTAAAAAAAATGTCTAAGTTTAAACCCTCATTAATTGAATTTCTCAATTTGATAGATGTTCTAATTGATGGAAAGTTTGTTTTAGAGGAAAAAAGTCTTAATTTGAAATTTAGGGGTTCTAGAAATCAAAGAGCAATTGATCCAAAGAAAAGTTTAATAGAGGGAAAACCGATTATAATTGAAAGACTTATGGTAGAAGATGACAATCAAGTAATAAAAAAAATAGAAGAGGAATTGTTTATATAAGACAGTAAATATTTACTGTCTTATTGTATAGGATTATTATGAATATAAAAGAGAAATTGTTTTCTTTGCAAGATTTAAAATATAGGCAGTTTCATTCAGGAATTTGTCCTAATAATAAGAATATAATAGGAGTTAGAGTTCCACAATTAAGAAATCTTGCTAAAGAGTTATATAACGAAGATAATGAAGTTCTAGATAAAATTGATGATGAATATTATGAAGAGATAATGTTACAAGGATTGATTATAGCCCTATATAAAGTTCCTATTGATAAAAAGTTTGATTTGATAAATACTTTTGTTAATAAAATAGACAATTGGGCCATATGCGATATTTTTTGTAGCAGTATAAAAATTAAGAATAATGAAAAAGAAATATATTGGAAATTTTTGATGAATTATTGTAATGATACTTCTGAATTTAAACTAAGGTTTTTATTTGTTATGTTGTTAGATCATTATTTGGAAGAGAAATATTTAAATAGAATTTTTGAAATTATTGATAAGACTGATAGTGATTACTACTACGTAAAAATGGCAATTGCTTGGCTCTTGTCTATTTCTTATATCAAATATCCCGATGATACTTTAAAAAAATTAAAAACCCTTAATATTGATACTTGGACTTATAATAAAACATTACAGAAAATAATAGAATCTAATCGTATCAGTGATGAAGATAAAGATTATCTAAGAAAATTAAAAAAACCTATACCTAGAGGTTAGCAGATTGATAAATTAAAATACAGCGTGTTGTTGGAGAAAGCTTTAATATATTTGTCAGAAAATGATGTTTTATTGTGATCTGAGTTACCTAAGTCGTTTGATTTTGAAATGATAGAGTAAGAAAAGAAAATAAACGCTTGTCCTGTTAATAACAAAAAATATAATAGAGAAATATCCAAAGTGTCCGATATTACTTATTCTCAAGTTACAATATGTAGTAGAGATATTTGCAATGAAGAATTCCGAATTCTAAAAAATGAATAATAAAAAAATAAGATAAAGATAATATGAACCTCGTTTCTTATAACATTTAGAAACGAGGTTCATATTAATTTAGAAAATTCTTACTTTTTTTCGGTTATTTCTACTTTGGTTGATAACTCTTCTTCTAATAAAGTAGGGTTTTCTAAAATGTATTTTAAAAGTTTAATAGATTTTGCAAAATATATTCCATCTGCAATTCTTTCATCTAATGTAAATGATAGGTTTACATATTTCTTTAATTGTTTTCTTCCTTTTTCATTTGTACAAGTTTCTTCATTTATGATGCCTATCGTTGATACTATTGAGTTAGTTCCATAGTTGTTCAAATGATGATAACAACATTCGCTTTTAATGCTTCCTAGATTAGATAAAAGAACTGTTGAATAATTAGGATCAGTATCACTTATTGATTTAGGTACTAGACCATAATAATCTAAAATTCTAAATGTTCCCATTATTAGAGAAGTTATACATCTTGGGAAACTAGTTACTAAAGATAGAGTATCATTCATTTCGTTTGTATTGTTATTTCTTGTTTTTTGAACAGCATTTAATATTGATGAAGAAATATCAAATAGGTTCATATCATATTTTGTTTTTAATATAATAAGTCTTTCTTCTTCATTATCTTGTAAGTTGTTTTTTGCTACAAAGCTTAACGATATTCCGTTTCTATCATAGAACTTTTTTCCTGCAATAAATCTGTTTAAAAGAGGTCTATTATATATTGTTTTTGCCATTGCTGTAACGACGGAATGAAACAAAGTTATTTTTTCTTCTCTATTTTTATTAATTTTGTCTAAATATTTCAAAAGATTAGTAACATCTATTTTTTCTGTCGCATAAACCTCCGCTTCACATCTGTTTTTCATCAAATATGGCATAATCTTATGAATAGGATCTAAATTTTTAACTATAATACCATCTTTTCGCATAACACACTTCCTTATCTTGTCCTTAATAATTTTATCATGTATTATCTGACAATAAAAGATATTTTTTTCAAGAATAATTCAATATTAAGAATTATTAATTGTTGTGATATAATTGTTTTGGTGATTTATATGAAGAGATTTAATATGGTTAATGAAGATTTTATTTGTGAAAATTGTGGAAAAAATGTAAAAAAATCTTCTTATACTGCAAGGGATCATTGTCCATATTGTTTGTACTCTAAACACGTAGATATTAATCCTGGGGATAGGCTAAACAATTGTATGGGAATGTTAAAACCTATTGGTCTTGAAAAATACAAAGATACTTACAAAATAATTTATAGATGTGAAAAATGTAATAAATTACATAAAAATATAATTCATAATGATGATAATTGGAATGTAATTATTGATCTGTCAATTGTGAAATAAATAACTTAGAGGTTGTTATTAAAAAAATTTTTTTGTATAATAATACTATTAGGAGTAAAAATATGGATGATTTGAATAAGAGAGTAATTAACATAGAAATAAGAAATAAAAGAGTAGAAACCGATAAGGCATGGGAAACATCATTAACTAGGAGAATAATTATTATTGTTTTAACTTATATAGTTGCATTATTATATCTTAAGGTTGCAGATACTACAAATCCTTATTTAGGAGCATTAATCCCATGTGGAGGATTTTTTATTTCAACTTTCTCTTTAAATGTTGTAAAAAAAATATGGATTAAAAAATATAGAAGTGGTGATAAGTAATGAAAAAAGGTTCAATATTAATAATAATGTTAGTTTTCTTGTTTTCGATATTTATTGGATATGAGTATTTTCAAGACAAGAAAGCTACTACCAGTCAGGATGCATTAAATTTTGAAAAAGAGTATGAAAAGCTAAATAATAGAGTAAATAGTAACAATAACAAAGTATATCCAACTGTAGATATTTCAAGCGATAATCCAATAAAGTATTCTAGTTATGATGAAATATTTCAAATTTTAGAATCTGGAACTGGTGTCATATATTTGGGATTTCCTGAATGTCCGTGGTGTCGTAACTTGGTTCCAGTATTACTTTCTGCGGCTAAGGAAGTAGAACTTGATACACTTTATTATTTGAATATTAGTGAAGATAGAGATTTACTTTTACTAGATGAGAATAAAAATATAATTACAGAAAAAGAAGGAAATAAAAAATATTTTGAATTAGTTAGCAAACTAGACCAAATTTTAGATGAATATATTTTGACTGCAAATGATGGTAGTGAAGTTAAAACTGGAGAAAAGAGGATCTATTTACCACTTGTTATTTTTGTAAAAAATGGCGAAATTGTTGGATATCATGATGGAACAGTTGAAAGCCAAGAGGATCCTTATGTTGCTTTAACTGATAGGGAAAACGAAGAATTGTTGCTTTCACTAATAGAGCTTATGGGAAAAGTGAGTCCTAGCGTTTGCGATGATAAATGTTAATAAAGAGAATTTATTCTCTTTTTTAGTTAAATGCCCATTTTAGTATAATGAAAACGCATAGATTATAATGATTATTTAAGAAAGTAGGAATAATTATTATGAATATGAGTTTAGAAAATACAAAAATAGGTGAGAAAGTTATAATAAAAAAGGTATTGAACGATAATTCTATAAAGCGAAGGCTTTTAGATATTGGGTTGACGCCAGGTACTATAGTTGAAAGGGTATTGGAAAATTTTCATGGGAATCTAGTTGCTTATATGATTAGAGGAGCTCTAATTGCCATTAGAAATGAAGATGCAGAAAAAGTAATGGTAGAGGTAATCTAATATGAAAAAGGAAAAAAATACAGATCGTATAATTGCTCTTGCGGGTAATCCTAATGTTGGTAAATCTACTGTTTTTAATGCACTAACTGGTATGCATCAACATACCGGAAATTGGCCAGGTAAAACTGTCAGTAATGCATCGGGTTATTTTGAATTCAATCATATTAATTACAAAATTTATGATTTGCCAGGAATTTATTCTATTTTAGCTCATTCTGAAGAGGAATTTGTTGCTAGAGACTTTATTTGTTTTGGTAGAAGTGATCTAACAATTATTGTTTGTGATGCAGTATGTCTTATGAGAAATCTTAATTTAGTTTTACAGGTTTGTGAAATAACAGATCGCGTAATAGTATGTGTGAATTTATTAGATGAAGCTAGAAAAAAGAAGATCAATATAGATTTAAAAAAATTGTCTGATTTATTAGGAGTAAGAGTGGTAGGAACAAGTGCTAGAAATAATAAAGGATTAGATGATCTATTAAAAAATATAGATTTGAGTTTTGGTGAAAAGAGAAAAAGCTTGAAAGTAAAATATCAAAATGAAATAGAGGATTCAATAAAAATTGTTGAAGACTCACTTAATAGAGATTTTAAACTAGAAAAAAGATGGATTGCGTTAAATTTATTAAAAGAAGATTGTGATATAAAAAATAAAATTAGTATTTTTGAAAATATCAATTTAGATGATGGTGATCTTACTGAATCGTTAAGAAGAGCAAAAAATAAATTGTTAGAAGCTGATATAATGATTAGTGAGCTAGAAGAATATATTGTAGAAGCTATTAACAATAAGGCTGAAGAAATCGCAGATTCAGTAACTATATTTGAAGATGATAATTATAATAAGAAAGATAGATTTATAGATAAAATTTTAACTAGTAAAATTACTGGTATTCCTATTATGATATTACTGTTTGGGTTTATATTTTGGCTTACTATTGTAGGAAGTAATTATCCATCTTCGATTATTCAAGAATTTTTATTCAATATAGAAGATAAATTATTTGATTTTCTTACTTATATAAGAGTGCCTGATATTATAAATGAAATGTTAGTGCATGGAGTGTATAGAGTTTTAGCTTGGGTGGTATCTGTTATGCTTCCTCCGATGGCAATATTTTTCCCTCTATTTACTTTATTAGAAGATGTAGGGTATCTACCTAGAATAGCATTTAATGTAGATGGCGTATTTAAAAAATGTAAAACTTGTGGTAAACAAGCTCTTACTATGGCTATGGGATTTGGATGCAATGCTGTGGGAGTGTCCGGCTGCAGGATCATTGATTCTCCTAGAGAGAGATTAATTGCGATTTTAACTAATTCTTTTGTCCCTTGCAATGGAAGATTTCCTACATTGATTGCTATAATAACTATGTTTTTTGCTGGAGTTGGAGGAGGACTAAGCAATTCATTTCTGAGTGTATTATTATTAATATTAGTAATATCTTTAGGTATAACTATGACATTTATAATATCTAAGATATTATCTAATACTTTACTTAAAGGAATACCCTCATCATTTACATTAGAATTACCTCCTTATAGAAAACCTCAAGTGGGAAAAGTGATAGTAAGATCAATATTTGATAGAACTTTATTTGTTCTTGGAAGAGCAGTTTCTATTGCTATACCAGCTGGATTAATTATTTGGCTTATGGCTAATATAAATGTTGGTAATAGTAGTTTGTTAAATATCTGTTCAGGAGTACTTGATCCGTTAGGAAGATTAATTGGAATGGACGGAGTAATATTGTTGGCTTTTATACTTGGTTTTCCTGCCAATGAAATTGTAATTCCAATTATCATAATGAGTTATATGGCTACTGGAAATTTAGTGGAGATAGATAATTTAAATATATTAAAACAACTCTTAATAGATAATGGATGGACTTGGACAACTGCGGTTTCTGTAATGTTATTTTCACTTATGCACTGGCCTTGTTCTACAACTTGTCTTACAATAAAAAAAGAAACGTCTTCTTGGAAGTGGACAGCATTATCTATTTTAATTCCCACCATATGTGGATTTATTATATGTTTTATATTTAATTTAATTGTAAAAATTTTTATATAGTTTTATTAGATAGATAAAATATCAAAAAAGCCTTGATATTTTTTCTTTTACTTGTTAAAATAGAAAAGTAATTTATATATGGCGGAATTGGTGAAGTGGTTAACACGCCAGATTGTGGCTCTGGTATGCATGGGTTCGATCCCCATATTTCGCCCCATAAGGAATTAGTCGAACCAATCGACTTAAATATAGAAAAGGTTAATTTATTTAACCTTTTTT
>JAEDKN010000009.1 GCA_016295795.1 Bacilli bacterium | reverse complement strand
TTGATAATCCATATATTGTAAAATAAAACTGCTTCATGCAGTTTTTTTTGTTTTCTTTAACCTCTTTTCGTGTTATACTTATTCTAGAATAAAATAGGAAAGTGTGATTTGTATGCTTAATAGTATTGGATTGACTATATCTGGTTTGATTTTTACATTATTAATATCTGCAATTTATTTTTCAAAGAAGAAATATAAAAGTTTAGAGAATAGTATATATAGATTTTTACTTATGGTTACAATAATTTTATTATTACTTGAATTTCTTAGTGTATATACTATGTCTATTAGGGATAAAATTCCTTTATTAAATGAATTTGTCTGTAGGTTGTTTATCCTTGGAGATATGGTTTGGTTTATATGCATTATAGCTTACTTAAGAAGTTTAGTAACAGCAAAAAAATATAGTACTCCTATAGAGTTTTTTCAGGAAAAGTTTATGATTTTTTTAATAGTTTTAGCAGCTATTCTATTTTTTGTATCGTGTTTCTTAAAGTTAGAGTATACCTCCGGCGCAAATGATGAATTATATGTTATAGGAGGAGCAGGAGTTTACGTTTTATATGGAGTTTTTGCAGTTGTTGCTATTTATATGTTTTATGTATTATTAAAAGATATAAGCAAAGATAATGTTATTAAAAGAATTCCTGTTTTCATATTTTTGATATTTTATGCAATAATGGCTGTTGTTCAATTTTATTATGCAGATATAAATGATTTGTCATTTTTGTTTGCTTTTTCTGTTATAGCTATGTATTTTACCCTTGAAAACCAAGATATTAAATTAGTCTCAGAACTAGAAATTGCTAAAAAAGAAGCAGAGGCTGCTGATAAGGCAAAAACGGCATTTTTATCTAAAATGTCTCATGAAATTAGAACTCCTATGAATACTATTATGGGATTTAGTGAAGCTCTTATGAATGAAAAAAATTTAACTGAAGAAACTTTAAAAAATGATGTTAAAAGTATCTACAAAGCTGGAAATAACCTTTTAGAAATAATAAATAATATATTAGATTTATCTAGACTGTCTTCAGGTAAAGAACACATTGAAAACTTAGAATATTCTATAAAAGATATAGTGTATGAATTAAATAGCTTCGTTTATTCAAGAATAGATAACAAAAAAGTTAAATTTAAGATGGAAATAGATGAGAATATTCCTTCAAAGTTACTAGGGGATAAAGTAAAAATATATAGGATTTTATCTAATATTTTAAATAATTCTGCTCAACATACTAACTCTGGAGAGATAAAGCTAAGTATAAAATGTAATATAACTAATAATATTGCAAATCTTACTTTTAAAATATCTGATACAGGGTTTGGAATAAAGAAAGAGGATTTTAATCGAATATTTGATACTTTTTCCAATAACGAGTCATTAGAAAATAATATGAATGGTGTTGGTCTTGGATTAGTTGTTGCGAAGAACTTAGTAACCATGCTTAATGGAAATATTAAATTCGAAAGTGAATATGGAATAGGCACAAGTTTTTATATAACATTATCACAAGAAATAATAGACAAAACAAAAATTGGTAAGATTTTAGAAAACGAAGAATATATTTCTTCTTCAAATAAAAAAGATTTTTTCTTTGATTGTTCAAAATATAAAATTTTAATTGTTGATGATAATAAATTAAACTTAAGAGTTGCCGCAAGACTATTGGAACCATATAACGTACAGGTAGATATGGTTGAAAGTGGAGAAGCATGTATTCAAAAAATAAAAGAAAATCAAAAATATGATTTGATACTCTTGGATCATATGATGCCTAATTTAGATGGTATTGCTACTCTTAAAGTATTACAAAAACTAGATAAGAAAGATTTACCTCCTGTTGTTGCGATGACAGCTAATGTTGTGACGGAATTGAAAGAGACATATATAAATGAAGGCTTTGATTATTATATTCCAAAGCCAATAGATGTAAAAGCACTGAATAAATTAATGCGCAAATATTTCATAAAAGATAAAGTTGAAAGAAAGTAGTGATTATATGTTGGGATCGATATTAATTTCTATTGGAGGATTGCTCTTTGCAATATTATTAATAGCTGTATATTTTTATAAATCTAAGCAAACCTTGGTTGATAATAAGTTTTATAAGTTGTCATTAGTATTATTAGTTTGGGTAATAATATCAGAAATTGCTGCAGTATCGGCACTTTACTATGCATATGATTATGAAGTTGTGTGTAATGTTTTAGTAAGAATAAATGGATTTTTAACAATATCATGGATTTTGAGCGTTTGTTATTATATAGTTTCCATTGGATATTTGTATAAAGAGAAAGAATTTATAAAATATTGTACTGAGAACAGAACAATAAAGATGATATTTTTGTTATATGTAGTAGTTTGTATTGTTTTCTTTTTTATAAAGTTTGATAATGTTAGTTCTTTTGACTATGCTTATATATCAGGACCCGCATTATATTATATATACATAGTAGGAATTATAGCTGTTATAATATCATCTATTAGTGTGATAAGTAGAAAAGAAACATTGGTAATAGGAAATAAAATGCCACTTATAATAGGAATTGTTCAATCTGTACTGTGTATGGTAACACAACTTATAGTTCCTAATGTTTTAATAATTACAAGTAGTTTCGTTTTTGATATGTACATTATATATTTTATGTTTGAAAATCCTGACTTGTATCTTATAAAAGAATTAGAAATTGCAAAAAAAAGAGCCGATGATTCAAATAAAGCAAAATCTGACTTTTTATCTAATATGTCACATGAAATTAGGACCCCAATGAATGCTATCATAGGATTTAGTGAAGGAATACTTAACGAAAAAGATTTTGAAGTTGAAAACGCAAAAAAGGATATAAGCCATATATATTTAGCAGGAACTAATCTTTTAGAAATAATAAATAACATTCTTGATATCTCTAAGATTGAAACAGGGGAAGAAACAGTAGAAAACAAAAAATACAATTTAGGAAACATAATATTAGAACTCACGAGTATAATAGAGGCTCGTATTAACACTAAAAATATAAAATTTATTACTAATGTAGATGAAAATATTCCTAGAGAATTAATTGGGGATAAAACAAAACTTTTTCAGATACTTTTAAATATTCTTAGCAATTCTGTTAAGTATACTGAAGTTGGGAAGATCGAATTAACGGTTACCTCAGAAATAGTTAATAATAATGCTTTACTTCATTTTAAAATATCAGATACAGGATATGGAATAAAAAAAGAAGATTTTGGAAAACTATTTGAAAAATTTTCAAGACTTGACAGCGCAACCGAAAATGAAATAGAGGGTACTGGTTTAGGACTTGTTATTACTAAAAAATTGGTAAATTTATTAAAAGGAAAAATTTGGTTTGAAAGCGAATATGGTGCAGGTACGATATTCTATGTTGATGTAACGCAAAAGATATCAAATCATGAAAAAATAGGAGATATTCTAAAGAACAAAGAAGAAACAAAAAAATTTGAATATATAGATTGTTCAAATTATAAAGTTCTTTTGGTTGATGACAACAAACTAAATTTAAAAGTAGCAGAGAAATTACTTAAGCCATACAATTTCTCTATAACTTCTTTATCTAGTGGAAAAGAATGTATAGATTGTATAAAAAAAGGAGAAACATTCGATATTATTTTCTTGGATCATATGATGCCTGAGATAGATGGAATAGAAGTTCTACATATACTAAAAAAACTAGACGGTTATGAAATTCCACCAATCGTTGCATTAACTGCTAATGCAATAACTGGAATGAAAGAGATGTATTTGAATGAAGGCTTTGACGATTATTTGTCTAAGCCAATAAATACTAGTGAGTTGGATAAGATAATTAATAAATATTTTAATAAAGAAAGGAATGAATAATATGAATAATAAGACACAATTTTTGGAAAACAACGGAGTAGATGTTACTGCAGCTTTATCTTATATGGGTGACATGGAAACTTTTGATGAAATAATCAAAGATTTCTATGATGGGTTGGATCAACAATTATTAGAGATTGAAGATTATAAAAATAAAGGTGATATGCCAAATTATGCAATATTAGTTCATGCACTAAAAAGTAATTGTAGATCTCTTGGGATAACTGAATTCGCAGATGTTGCTTATCAACATGAATTAAAAAGCAAAGAAAATGATTCGGAATTTGTTAATGAGCACTTTAATGATTTGATAATCGCAAAAGAAAAATGGAAACAAATTATTGCAAATTACTTAAGCTTATAAGGGGAGATAAATATGAAAGATAATTATGAAAACCTTATTAATGAAGAACTTATAACTTTTTTCTCTAGTATATATATAATAGATATACAATCGGACAAAGTATATGTTTTTAAAGATAAAATTATAGATAAAGAATTAACATTTTTTGATTTTATGCAACAAATTAGTCCTATAATTCATCCAGAAGATTTAAATGATTATTTTGATAATTTATCGGTTTCTAAGCTAGAGTATAATAATGGAAGTATTTCATATAAATATCGTGCAAAAGAAAATGATACATTTGTTGAGTATATTAATTATGCAAAATTATTTATATTAGGAAATTCAAAAATTGTTGTTTCTGCATCTATAAAGAACAACGAGAAAGAAGATTCAAATGACGAATTAGAATTAATTAAAATAAAACTAAATAATATTGCTTTTAGAATATCTGATGTGGTTCTTAAAATATATAATGCTTTAGATATAAGCAATAACGAAAGTACAAGAGAGTATATAAAAGTATTGTTGGAACAATTAATAAAGGAGTTTCCAGAATTTAACTATCAAATGGAAAAAGATATGACTTCACAAGTTAGTCGTGGCAAAGATACTCTTATGATCATAGATGATGATATTATGACTAGAAATCTAATCAAAAAAACCTTTAGTGATCAGTATGAAATAATAATGGCAACCAACGGAAAAGAAGCACTAGATATATTTGAAAACATTGGTTTCAACAACATAGTTGGTATATTTTTAGATATAATGATGCCTATTATGGATGGGTTTGCTGTATTGGATTACTTACAACAAAAAAATATTTTGTCTAAGATTCCAGTTATAACTATAAGTGGTGCTGAAGACAAAAAAACAAGGCAAAAAGTTTATCAATACAATATTGCAGATTTATTAGAAAAACCATTTAATTTGGAAATAATAAAATATAGGACTAAAAATCTAATAAATCTTTATAGGACAAGTTCTTCTTTAAATAATATGATATTATCTCAACATACTGATTTGTTTAATATAATAAATGGAATTGTTGATTCTTATATATATGATAATAAAAATAGAATAGAGCGAGTAAGAAAATATGTTGAAGTGTTGATGAAACAAGTATCAAATGATTATCCAGAATATCAAATGTTAGAATATCAGATTAATAAAATAGTGAAATCAGTTGATTTATATAATATAGGAATATATTTATTACCAAGAACGCTTGGTAAATCAGGAAATCTTTCAAAAGAAGAAATAGAACTTGTTAAAAAACATCCTATTTTCGCAAGTGATATAGTTAAAAGTTATATGTTACAATTTAGAGATGATGAGTTATATAAATATTCATCTAATATGATACTTAGTTGTTATGAAAATTATGATGGAAGTGGATATCCTTATGGATTAAGTAAAGAACAAATACCCATTTATTCTCAAGTTTTATCATTAGCTATAGAATTAGATGAGATAATAAGTAAAGATAAAAACATTGAAAATGAAAAAATATTACAATTAATCAAAGAGAAAGAAAATAAGAAATACAATCCAAAGATAGTTGCTACTTTACCAAAAGTAATTGATATGATAAAATAATTAATGTAAGAATATAAGGGAGAATTATTATGAAAAAGAAATTAGGAATAATTATATTGATTATTTCAATTATAATGATCGGAATAGGCATTTATTTTATAGCACAAGATAAAACATATATAGTTAAATTTGTTGGGATTGAAACAGAAATAACTCAAGAAGTATCAAAAGGGAATTATGTTAGAAGACCTGAAGATCCAACAAAAGAAGGATATGAATTCTTAGGATGGTATAATAAAGAAGTATTATTTAATTTTAATACTAAGATAACTGAGGATATTGTATTGGAAGCCAAATGGCAAGAATCAAATTTACAAGATACATATACAGTAACATTTGATACTGATGGAGGAAGTAGTATTGATCCGGTTATGGTAGCAAAAGGAAATTTATTACAAAAACCTGTTGATCCAACAAAAGAAGGATTTATATTCGATAAGTGGTATATTGATAATGTAGAATATGATTTTAATAAAGAGGTAACTTCTGATATAACATTGAAAGCAACGTGGAAAAAGCAAGATGGAAACAGCTTTGTTGTAACATTTAATTCTGATGGTGGTTCTAAGATAAATTCACAAACAGTGGAAAAAGATGGAATGGTTAATAAGCCGGCAAATCCAACGAAGCAAGGATATACTTTTGTTTCTTGGCAGTTAGATGGAAAAGATTATGATTTTTCTACTAAGGTAACACAAAATATAACGCTAAAAGCTGTATGGAAAAAGGTAGATACATTTACTGTAACATTTAATTCTGATGGTGGTTCTACAGTAAAAAGTCAATCGGTTGAAAAGAATAAAACTGCAACTAAGCCAGCTAATCCTACAAAAGCAGGAAAGATATTTGTTTCTTGGCAACTAAATGGAAAAGATTATGATTTTTCTACTAAGGTAACACAAAATATAACGCTAAAAGCTGTATGGAGAAATCCTAATAGTTATACAGTAACATTTGATACTGATGGAGGAAGCAGTATAACAAGTAAGACAGTATCAGAAGGCAAGACTATATCCAAACCTGCAGATCCAACTAAGGAAGGCTTTATATTCGTTTCTTGGCAATTAAATGGAAAAGATTATAATTTTAGTAGTAGTATAACTTCTAATATAACTTTAAAGGCTGTATGGAGAGAAGATACTTCAAGCGGAAATTAATATAAATAAATATTATTTTAAAGTTGATTACATATCAACTTTTTTTGTTTGCGTTGAGGAAAAGACTTACATAAGAATTATATTATATGTTGAGGAGGTGAAAAAATAAAAAAATATGAATGCGTTATGCAAGATAATATAAAAGATTGTGGTATAGCATCTCTTTTAACAATCATAAAAACACATGGAGGGAGTGTTCCTTATGAATATTTAAGAGTTTTAACTAATACAAGTAAAGAGGGTACAAATGCATATTACTTGTTTGAAGCCGCAAAAACTTTAGGTTTTGATACTAGAGCGCTAAAAGGGGATGTTAAAGACTTAGATAAAAGTCTTCTTCCTTGTATAGCACATGTTATTATAGATTCCAGGTATAAGCATTTTGTTGTTATTCATGACATTAATAGTAGATTTATTACTGTTGCTGATCCGTCTTGGGGAATAAGGAAATTCAGGGTAAAAGAATTTAATAAAATAAGCACAAATAAATTTTTAATATTTATTCCTAATAAAATTATACCTAATATAAAAGAAGATAAAACTTTCGTTAATTTAATACTAAAAAGCATTTTAAAATACAAAAATACTATCATAACTATCTTTATATTTTCTTTGTTCTATACATTATTAAATATTTTATTATCATATGGATTTCAATTTATTATAGAAGATGCAATCAATACGGAATCATTGACAAATCTATATTTTATAGCTGGAAATTTATTTATATTTACTGTACTCAAGCATGTAACTGATTATATGCGAACGAATCTATTCAATTATGTAAATAATAGAGTAGCCTTTATCTTGACAAATAATGTATTCAGACATATTCTTTCACTTCCTTATATGTATTATAAAACTAGATCCACTGGTGATATATTATCTAGGATAAATGACTTGAACAGTATTAGAGAAGCACTATGTAATTTATTTATGTATTTATTTGTTGATGGAGTGTTGGTTGTGATTGTCTTTTTCTTTTTATTAAAATTAAATTTAACATTGACTATTATTTCTAGTTTGGTTATTGTTTTATATTTTTTTATAATAAAATTATTTTCTGAAAGAATGCATGATCTTGTTTTAGAAAATCAACAAAATATTTCTAAAGTTAATACTTGTTTAATTGAATCTATAGAAGCAACACCCACCATAAAAAGTTTGGTTTTAGAAAGAGAATTTGAACACAAACTTAGTGATATTTACAATAAATATTTAAATAAGAATTATCGACTTGTGAAATTTTTTAATATCCAAAGTTTTTTTAAAGATTTAACAAATTCAATAGGATTGGTTCTTGTATTGATTATTGGTGGTTATTTTGTATTAGAAAATAAAATGACTTTAGAGTCGCTTATAACTTATAATGCTCTAATAATCTATTTTCTAGAGCCTTTAAAAAATATTGCTGATTTTGATCTGCATGTTAAAAAGTCAAAAGTTGCGATAAGGAGAATTAGAGATCTATATTGTATTCAAGCAGAAAATTATATTCTAGATAAGAAATATTCAAACATCAATATTTTGGGAAATATTGATATAAATAATTTAAGTTATTCTTATAATGGTCGGGATAATTTATTAAAAAATATAAATTTGAATATTAAAAGTGGAGAGCGAATTTTACTATGTGGCGATAGTGGAAGTGGTAAAAGCACTTTAGCTAAGATTTTAGTTAAATACTTTGAAGTTGGAAACAATATGATAATGATAGATGATAAAGATATCAATGATTATAATTTAATAAAAATTAGGCGTGACATTTGTTATGTTTCACAAAAAGAAATGTTATTTAGTGATTCTATATATAATAATATTGTTTTAGAAAGGGAGGTTACATATGATAAGTTTCTAGATATATGCAAGAAAGTACATGTTGATTTGATTGCAGATAAAAACATAAGTAAATATGATTTTCTTATAGAAGAGAATGGCTTTAATATAAGTGGGGGAGAAAGGCAAAAAATTATTATAGCTAGATCTTTATTAAAAGAAAGTAGTATTTATATTTTTGATGAAAGTTTTAGTGAACTTGATATAGAAAGTGAAAAAAATATTCTTACTAATATATTTGAACTTCTAACAAATAAAACAATAATTGTTATATCGCATAGATTTAATAATAATGAGCTTTTTGATAAAGTATTTACACTAAAAAATGGTGAAATCTACAATGGATGTTGTAGAATATAACAATATTTATAAAGATGATTTTAAGCTGAGTAAAATTTGGCTTGTTTTTCTAGTAACAATAACAATATTATTGCTTGTAACATTAAAAAATATTGTTTATAAGAAATACTATGTTAATAAATGTATCTTAATAGAAAAAAATCGATTGAAATTGGTAGTTCATGAAAATGACATTGATAAAGTTATTGATAATAAATATATTATAATAAAACATACTAATTATCATTATAAAGTGATTGAAACAAGCGTTGTTTTACAAAATGATATTGTGCTTTATGAAATAACTTTAGAAATAGAATTAAAAGATGATTTGGCGCCCAAAAACAGCGCTCTAGATATTAAGATATTAGAATGTAAACAGACCATTTTAACATATATTTTTGAAAAAATAGGGGGATATAATGAAAGAAATTGAAAATAAAGAATTATCAAATATTGATGGTGGTGCAATAAGTGCATGGACAGCTATAGGAATAGGAGCAGGAATTGTTTTTTTAATAGGAGTGCTAGATGGATTTTTCCGTCCACTTAAATGTAATTAGGGAGGTTATATGATTGAGATAAAAAAGAATGAAATATTCTCTATTGAGGGAGGACTATCTGTGTCCGGAACATTAATAAATTCATTAACTGCTGGAGTTAAAATTATTCTAGAATTAGGAAGAAGCCTAGGTTCTGCATTAAGAAGAGGAGGGTCTGGAAAGATGTGCAGTATATGATAAAAAGATTAACTCAAAGTAGAAAGAAATTTATAGTTATTGCTTCAATTTTTGTTTTTCCTTTAATTGTTATTATTTTTAATTATTTGGTAGTAACTATATTTAATTTAGGAGATTATATTGGAACTTTTTTGAGATATGTTTTTGAAAGAGTTGTTTGTTGAGAAGAGCTTGTTCTCTTCTTTTTTGTTTGCATATAAAATGGAAATTTCATCCTTTTGTTGAATTAGTATTTGAAATAAAAAAGAAATATAGTATAATAAATATAGAAAATAGAAGCGAGGTATTGAAATGAGGAAAATTTATACTGGTATAGACATTGGCAGTGATAGTATAAAGATAGTAGTTAGTGAAGTATTTAATAAGAAATTTCATGTATTGGCTTCTACGAGTGTTAAAAGTCACGGGGTTAGAAGGGGTTTAATAGTTGACAAAGAAAAAGTTAGTGATTCAATAAAAAATGCACTAAAGGAAATAGAATCTACAATAGGGCTAAAAGTACAAGAGGCAGTTGTAACTATTCCTTCTAACGATAGAAAATTAAGTGTTGTTTCTGGAACAACAAAAATTATAGGTGATGAAGTAATTGGTGAGGATATAGTAAATTGTTTAAGTGATTCAATAATAGATAAGGTTCCTGAGGATTATGAGCTTATTACAACAATACCAATAACTTTTAAAATAGATGATATAGATAATATAATTGATCCTAAGGGGAAAAAAGGCGATTATCTAAGTGTAAAAGCTGTTATGGTTACCGCACCAAAGAAAAGTTTGTTTGATGTATTAGAAGTTTGTAGTTTATGTGATATAGAGGCTAAAGATGTGATCTTTAAAACAATAGGCGATTATTATGAAGCAAGAGGAAAAGACACAGAAAAAGAAATAGGAGCTATAGTTGATATTGGTGATGAGACTATAAGCGTATCGATTTTTAATAAGGGAATAATAATTAAAGATGATATAATTAATTTAGGAAGTAAAAACATAGATAAAGATATATCATATATTTATGGGATTGATTTGGCCACAGCACGTGATTTAAAAGAAAATTTTTCGGTAAGTAGTAGAAAATATGCAGATAGCAATGATAATATTGAATTAACTTTAAATAAAGAAGAAACAATAAAAATTAATCAATATGAGCTATCGGAAATAGTCGAAGCAAGAATAAGTGAATTGTTAAAACTTGCAAAAAAAAGCATAAATAACTTAACAAACCGAAAAATTAGTTATATAATTGTAACAGGAGGTATAACCGAATTGACTGGATTTGGTTATGTTGTTGAAAATGTTTTGGGGATAAATGCATCTACCTTGAATATAACAACGCTTGGAATTAGAAATAATAAATATTCAACTGCGATGGGAATTATAAAATATTTTCATGAAAAATTGAAATTAAGGGATATAAATTATTCTATGTTTGATGAGGATAAATTGGATTCTCTAATGGATAATAAAAAGAATTTATTAAATATAAACAATGATACAATCGTGAGTAAAATCTTTGGATATTTTACTGGCAATTAAGGAGGAAGATTATGTTTGGTGCGTTAGAAATGGATCAGTTAGCTAAAATAAAAGTCATTGGTGTTGGTGGCGGAGGAGGAAATGCCGTTAACCGAATGATAGAAACAGGGGTAAAAGGTGTAGAATTTATTGTAGCTAATACTGATTTACAAGTTTTGAATAATTCTAAAGCAGAAAAAAAGATTCAAATTGGTGCAAGTCTTACTGACGGATTGGGAGCAGGAGCAAAACCAGAGATAGGAAGAGAGGCTGCGGTTGAATCTAAAAAAGAAATAGAAGAGGCATTGAGTGGCGCTGACATGGTTTTCATTACCTGTGGAATGGGTGGTGGAACTGGTTCTGGTGCAGCTCCCGTTATTGCAGAAATAGCGCAAGGATTGGGGGCTTTAACCGTTGCTATAGTAACTAAACCCTTCACTTTTGAAGGAAGAAAGAGAATGGAAAATGCAATGGTTGGTATTGAAGAATTAAAAAAACACGTAGATACTATAATTGTGATTCCTAATGATCGTTTAAGAGAAATCATAGATAAATCCACTCCAATGTTAGAAGCATTTAAAGAAGTAGATAACGTTCTAAGACGTGGTGTTCAATCAATATCTGATTTAATAGCTGTTGTAGGTCTTGTTAATCTTGATTTCGCAGATGTAAAAGCAGTTATGGAAAAATCTGGTAATGCTATTATTGGTATTGGTATTGGTATGGGAGAAGATAGAGCGATTGAGGCTGCAAAACAAGCAGTTACTAGTCCGCTTCTTGAAACAAGTATTTCAGGTGCAACAGATGCTATTATAAATATCACTGGTGGACTTAATTTGACATTATTTGAAGCAGAACAAGCTGCAGAGGTTGTAAGAGCTGCTGCAAATACTGATATAAATACTATCTTTGGTTCAGTAATTAATGAAAATTTAACAGATGAAGTAATTGTTACTGTAATCGCAACAGGATTTGATAAGTCTAATAAGGAACCTCTTTATAATAATGTTCAATCAGGAGTTAATACAAGAAGAACTAGAGAACAAGAAGTAATAAATATAGATGATGATGAAGATGAATCTAATGACGATGGTGAATATGAATATCCACCATTCATGAGGAGAAATTTCTAAAAGTTTTGTAATCGATGAAATATCGATTCTTTTTTTGTGTTTTATAAATATGACATAATATAATATAAACCTGAAAATAATTAAATTGAAAAGTCGTAGTGACTTTTTTATACTTTTAATGTATAATTTAGTTATACATAATGAGGTGGTTATTTTGGCAAAAAAGAAAAAGAGAAAAGAAGATAAAACTAAAAAGTTTGCATATACAAATGAGCTATATGGAGTTTGCTTTATACTTTTGGCAATATTGGGAATTGGTATTGGCTCTCCATTAGGTATTGTTGGAAAATTAGTTAAAGCTTTTTCTGTGTTTTTGTTTGGAACTTGGAACATAGTTTTCATGATAGCATTATTTGTTATTGGAACATATATGATAATAAAACGTGAGAAGCCTTTGTTTTTTACGTCTCATTTAGTAGGATTATATATAATTTTTATAGGTATATTAGTTTATTCTCATCTGAATTATGTCTCGTTAAATGAAGGGGATATTTTATCAACTTTTCAAGCAACTGCAAATGATTTGATGGGTAATTTTAATTCAATAATGGATGGTAATAAATTTAATCCTAGTGGTGGTGGAATGCTTGGGTGTTTGTTTTCAATATTGTTTAACAAATTATTTGATTCATCAGGAACTAAGATAGTATCTATTGTATTAATAGTAACTGGAGTGTGTCTATTTACGGGGGTATCTCTTTTTGATTTTATAAGAGGCGGATACCAAAAAAGTAAAAGTTTTATTCCAAAACATAAACATAATGAAGAGGAAGAATCAAAATCTAGTACAGTTATAATAAATGATAATAATGAATCAGCATCTTCTACTGACAGTAAATTAGTTATATCCAGTATAGATGAATTAACACATAATATAGAAAAATCCAATAATGAAGTTTCTATAAATGAATTTAAAGATGAAGTTCCTGCTTCGAATAAAAACTATAAGTTGCCTCCAATTAGTTTATTAAAGCCTGCTTCTAAGGTGAAAAATAATAATAATCAATCTGTAATAGAAAAAAATATTATTAGAATAGAAACAGTATTAAAGGATTTTGGAATAATAGGCAAAGTAGTAGAAGTTAATAGTGGACCAAGTGTTACTCAATATGAATTAGAGGTTCAAAGTGGAACTAAACTTAATAAGATTCTTAGCATAAACAGGGAAATTTCACTTGCTTTAGCAAAAAGGGACGTAAGAATTCAAGCACCTATTCCTGGCAAAAGTACTGTTGGTATAGAAATAGCTAACGATGAGGTTAGACCAGTTTCATTAAGAGAAATACTTGAATCTGTTCCTAGTAATAAAGCAAATAGTAAATTACTTGTTGCATTAGGAAAGAACATAATGGGAAGAAGTGTTTTTGCTGAGATTGATAAGACTCCTCACTTACTTGTTGCTGGTGCTACAGGATCAGGTAAATCAGTTTGTATCAACTGTATAATATCGTCTATTCTTATGAGGACTAAACCAGATGAGGTAAAACTTATGATGGTTGACCCTAAAAAGGTAGAACTTAGTATGTATAATGGAATTCCACATTTGATGATGCCAGTTGTAACAGATCCTAAAAAGGCCAGCATAGCATTACAAAAAATTGTCAGTGAAATGGAATCTCGTTATGATTTGTTTAGTGAAAAGAATGTAAAAAACATTTCAACTTATAATGAATGGGTAGAAAAAGAAAATGCAAAAAGATCTCCGGAAGATCAAATAAAGAAAATGCATTATATAGTAGTCATAGTAGATGAGCTTGCTGATTTAATGTTGGTTGCTTCAAAAGAAGTAGAAGATTCAATAATGAGAATTACACAAATGGCTCGTGCTGCGGGAATTCATTTAATTATTGCTACTCAAAGGCCATCAACTGATGTTATCACTGGTGTAGTAAAAGCAAATATTCCATCACGTATATCTTTTGCAGTATCTAGTAGTATAGATTCACGTACAATTCTAGATATGGGAGGTGCCGAAAAGCTTTTAGGAAAAGGTGATATGTTATTTTTACCAATGGGAGAAAATGCTCCAGAACGTGTTCAGGGTGCATATGTATCAGACGAAGAATTGCAAAAAATAGTTGATTATACGGTATCACAACAAAAAGCAATGTATGATGAAAGATTCATGGATTTAACCTCGTCTGCAAAAGAACAAGGAAATGCAGGTGGAGGAATAAAAGAAGTAGATGAAGAGTATGATGATCCGTTATATAATGACATAGTAGAATTTGTTATTACCCAAGGTAAGGCAAGCGCTTCATTATTACAAAGAAGGTTTAAACTAGGATATAATAGAGCAGCAAGAATAGTAGATTTATTAGAAGAAAGAGGCATAATAGGACCTCAGAATGGCTCTAAGCCTAGAGAAGTTTTAGTAAAACTAGAATCAGAAGAACATGAATAAAAATGAAAAAGAATGAAAATTTAATTTTTAGTTTTTCATTCTTTTAATTTTATAATAATGATTTTTTAGATTGTCGCAATTATCATCAAAAAAGCTTATTCCAATATTAGAAAGTTCATCTTGTATATTTTCTCCTTTTAATGATGCCAATTTCAATATATTATTTATAGTCCCTTCTGGATCATTTTTATATAAATTATAAAAATCAAGTGCACATAAATATGAAAAAGCTGTTGAAATATCTTCGCCTATGTAAGGATTTACAAATTCATCTATATTTGGATTATTTTCTATATTTTTTATAAAAGATATTGTACCATCTATATACTGCAAACTTAGAATTGAGGATAACAAGTCATTTGTTGTAATAAAATCAAAATATCTATTCTCAAATCCATTTTGAATAGCTAAATCACAAATTAATAAGTTAGAAAAATATCCTTCGACTTCATCATATATAGTTGATTTTGAATTTATATGATTAGGAGTTTCGTTGCATCTTACAATCATATGAAAAATTTCATGAAATAATGCGGTAAGATCTACAACGGTGTTGTTTCTTAAAACATTAATGTATGGTATATGATTATATGAATCTACTATGCAAAATCCGTGGCAGTTGTTACTATCTTTAACATATTGTATATTTATTAATCCTTTTTTATAGTCTGTTAATTCAAGAAAAGAATTATATAATTCTTTATTTGGAATTGATTTAAAAAACATACTTATTATTTCAAACAACTCTTCATTGTTAAATTTTATTTTTGCCTCATAACAAGTTTGTTGGAAGGGTTTACAATTTTTTATATTTGGTTTGATTTTTTCAAGGATCAAAAGAGCCTCCATATTTATAAATGGGAGAATCTCTTCTAAGAAATACTCTTTAAAGTTCAAAGGTAAATATTCATCAAGTTGAAAATCATTGTAATTATTCTTTTTATATGAAGATAATAAAATTTTGTAAACTTCTTTTAATTCTTCATATAAGTTGGAATTTTTTTTAATTTCAGAATTATCTAGCGATTTTTGAATTTCTCTTATTTTTTCTATATCCCATACAAATTTTTTCATAATCTAACCTCGAATAATTATTATATTTTTGAATTTATGAAATGTCAACCGTTGTGTAAGAACTAATAAATATGATAAACTATAATAGAAATAGAAAGAAGGTAGAAAAATGGCAACACCACATATTGAGGCTGAAAAAGGACAAATTGCTAAAACAGTTATTGCCTCGGGAGATCCTTTGAGAGCAAAATTTATCGCAGAAAAATATCTAAAAAATGCTAAGTTAGTTAATAAAATAAGAGGAATGTTTATTTATACTGGGTTTTATAATGGAAGAGAAATATCTGTAATGGGGCATGGAATGGGAATGGCAAGTGCAGGAATTTACTTTTTTGAATTATTTAAATTTTATGATGTTGATAGAATAATAAGAATTGGAACTTGTGGGACAAGTAATACTAATATTAATTTGTTAGATACAATTCTAGTATCAGAAACGTATACTGAATCTAATTATGCTTTTATGTTTAGTAAGGAGCATGTAAATTTAGAAAGACCAAGCAAAATACTTAATGAAAAATTACTTACCACAGCTAAAGATAAAAATATTAAATTAATAGAGGGAACAGTTATGACTTGTGATGTTTTTGATCCATATGTTGATTGGCAAGCAATCAATAGTAGAATTCCAAAAGATTTAAAAGTAATCGCGACCGAAATGGAATCTTTTGCATTATTTCACATCGCAAGAATTTTAAATAAAGAAAGTGCATGTATTTTAACTGTTGTTGATTCGAAATGCAGAAGTGATTTAATAAGCAGTGAAGATAGAGAAAAATCTTTAACCAATATGATCGAAATTGCACTTAATACCAATTACTAATAAAGTTTTTATATTTGTTTATAATAATAGAGGTGAATAATTATGGAATATCGTGTTGAAGACTTTTTATCATATAAACTTCATATGATAAAAACTGATAAATTTAAGACAATCAATGTTAAAATCATTTTTAGTAAAAAAGTAGAAAAGCAAGAAATAACGATAAGAAATTTTTTATCAGATTTTCTTGTTTATGCATCTAAGAAATATCCAAATTACAAATCTTTTTCGATAGCACTACAAGATTTGTATGCTATGAATGTTTTTTCCACCTCATATAGAATAGGTAATGCTTATAATACAGATATAAACGCAACTTTTTTGAATGAAAAATATACAGAAAAGGGAATGTTCGAAAAAAGTATAGAATTCTTAAGTGATATTATTTTTAATCCTAATGTTGATAATGAACAGTTTGATAGTAAGAATTTTGAGGTCATTAAAGATGGAATAAAATCTCAAATAGAGAGTCTAAAGGAAAACACAAGAAAACTTAGTTTGATAAAAATGTTGGATAATATGGGGCACGATGAGGTGTTTTCATATCATGGATTTGGTTATATAGAAGACTTAGAAAATATTACTCCAAAAAATTTATATGAATATTACCAAGATTTAATAAAAACAAGTAAAGTTGATATTTATATACTTGGTAATATTGATTTTGAAGAAACAAAAAAGATAATAAATAAAAATTTTAAGTTTAACACAATAAAAATGAAAAAAGAAAACTTGATTGTCTATCATGAAAAATTTAGAAAGATTCCTAAGAAGATTATTGAGAGTCTTCCACTTTCACAATCTAAATTAAGTATAGGATGTAAGATAGGAAAGATTAACGATTATGATAGAAATTATGTGTTACCTATTTATAGTATTATTTTGGGTGGAGGATCAAATTCAAAATTATTTTCTAATGTAAGAGAGAAAAACTCATTGTGTTATTATATATCCGCATCGTCTTCTAAATTAGACAACATTTTATTTATAACTTCAGGAATAACAAAAGATAATTTTGAAAAAGTAGTAAAACTCATAAAACAAGAAATAAAAAATATGGAAAAAGGAAAATTTAATGAGAAAGATATAGAAGATGCTAAAACCCAATATATAACGATGCTAGATGAATTTGAGGAATCTCCGTTTCAAATTATTTCGTCATATTATTCAAGTGAGGTTTTAGGAAATGACCCGTTAGAAATAAGGAAACAAAAAGTAAAAAATGTTAGTTATGATGAGGTTAAAAATTTTAGTAATAATATACATATTGATACTATTTACTTGTTGAAAGGAGATAACTAATATGAAAGAGCTTGAATTAAAAGGACTAGATCAAAACATATTTTATGAAGAGATACCTAACGGCCTAAAGGTAGTATTGATTCCTTTCAAAAACAAGAAAAACTATTATGCTTGTTATACAACTAAATATGGATCTGTTAATTTGGATTTTGTACCTAAAGATTCAAACAAAATGATGTCAAGTCCTATGGGGATTGCGCACTTTCTAGAACATAAATTATTTGAACAAGAAAGTGGCGAAAGTCCTTTCGAATTTTTTTCAAAATCAGGTACAGGCTGTAATGCGGGTACTAGTTATAAGAAAACTTCTTACTATATATATGGAGTTAATGATTTAGAAAAAAATCTAGACTACTTGATAAGTTTTGTCAATAGTCCATATTTTACTGATACAAACGTAGAAAAAGAAAAAGGGATTATAATTGAAGAAATAAAAATGTATGATGACAATCCTGAATGGATCTTAACAGAAGAAGTTCAAAAATCAACATTTAAAAATCATCCAATAAGATATGATGTTGCAGGATATGAAGATACTGTAAGCAAAATAACTAAGGAAGATTTATATAATTGTTATAATACTTTTTATTCTCCAAATAATATGTTGTTAGTAGTCGCAGGTAATTTTGAACCCGATAAAATAATGGAACTTATAAAATCAAATAAGGAATTAAATTCTAAAGATAAAGGTCAAAGCATAAAACAAAAAGACTATAAAGAACCATTTGAAGTTAATGAAAAATATAAAGAAATAGCTTTTCCAAATATCTCGATTCCTAAAGTGGCAACAAATATAAAACTTTCTTTAAAAGATGTAAAAGACAAATACGAATATTCAACATATATCATGGCTTTGATAAGCTTAATGTTTGGTTCTTCTTCTGATTTTAAAGAAGAAATGTTAGTAAAGAAATATATTACGAGTTTCAGTGCTGGAAGTATGATGGTAGATGATTATTTTATTATAGAGTTTTATGCCGAAAGTGAAAAGCCAAAAGAATTTATTGAGAAGCTTATAGATAATTTTAAAAATATCAAAATTACAAAAGAACAATTAGAAAGATATAAAAAGGTAAAAATAGCATCCATAGTTATGAATAGTGATAATGTTGAATCTGTTTCGGAAGATATAATAAATGATTATATAACTTGGGATAAGATAATAGATAATCAAATAGAGATTGTTAGAAACATGAATATAGAGTGTTTAAATAAGATTATTGAAGACCTCGATATTGATAATAACGCAACAGTGGTATTAAAACAGAAATAAGAAAATATAGAAATTTGACAAAAAAAGTAAAATATAGTAACATACGCCCTGATAGGGGATGATAATATGTTCAGCAGTAGATTTGAAAGAATAAAAAGAGCGCTAGAAGTTGCATATCCTATTTTGGATGATGAAAGAAAAGAAGAGTTACTAACTAATTTAATAGATATTGCAAAAGAAGAAAAAATAGAAAATTTTGAATTAAAGTGTAAACGCTATGATGAATTAGATTCTGTTGTAGATGCAATATATCGTTTTTCATTACCGTCAAGTAGTGTAGAAGCAACCTCACAAGAACAAATTTATCTATCAAAAGAGATCCCAATAAAAAAAGAAAAGTGCTCAAGATATATATTAAGATCTAAAAATCAGGAAACTTTAGTGGGAATTAATTTTGAATTTTCTGAATATGATGGCAATAGTGTAGATAGAACTTTAAATTTAGAAACTCAAGATGGGGAAAAGTTCTTAATTTATGAAGAGTTGAAATATAATGATGGAATTTTATTTTCTTTTGAGATTGAAGATGCTAATATTTATGAAGCTATCTCTCATTTGAATACTTCAGTAGAAAAGAATATGTTTATTGATTCTCAAAGATTAATTAAAGAGACTTCATTTTTACAAGCAGTCGTACAATCAAAACAAGAAGGTAAGGTTAAGCAATTATAATGATATTATGATTGCTTTTTATTTTTTTAAATATTATAATTAAAATGGTGATAATTGATGAAAATAGTCTTTATGGGAACACCAGAGTTTAGTGTTCCAATACTAAAAATGCTTATTAAAAATTATAATGTGGTTGGAGTTGTTACTCAGCCTGATAGGGAAGTTGGGCGTAAGAAGGTACTTACACCTTCACCTATAAAACAAACTGCGATGGAATTTAATATCCCTGTTATAACACCAGAAAAATTAAGAATAGAGTATGAAAAAGTATTAGCGTTTAAACCAGATATAATCGTCACATGTGCTTATGGTCAAATACTTCCTAACGAGATACTTAATTATCCAAAGTATGGTTGTATAAATGTTCATGCTTCACTTCTTCCAAAATATAGAGGAGGCGCACCAATTCAAAGAGCAATAATGAATGGCGAAGTTAAAACCGGTATTACTATAATGTATATGAATGAAGGAATGGATACTGGTGATATGATAGAAAAAAAAGAATTGATTATCGAAAATCATGATAATTATGATGAAGTAAGTAAAAAACTAAGCGTTATAGGAACAGATTTATTAGAAGATGTTTTACCAAAAGTCATTAAGGGGAAAATAAAGAGAACTATTCAAGATAATGAAGATGCAACATATGCTCCTATAATTAAAAGAGAAGATGAAAAATTAGACTTTAATAAAACAACTTTTGAAATTTATAATCATATAAGAGCTCTTTCAACTACTCCGGGAGCATATGCTATTCTAGATAATAAGGTAGTAAAGATTTATTCATCAAGAATGAGCGATCATATTCATCCTAATAAGAAAAATGGTGAGATTGTCAAAATCTATGATGATGGAATTGGAATATCTACAAGTGATTCTGAAATTGTTATAACGGATATTAAAATAGAAGGTAAAAATAAAATGAGTGTAAAACAATATTTAAATGGTAAGAATGCTGATGAATTGTTAGGAAAAATATTTGAGTGAGGTAAACATGGAAGAAGAAAATAAAAAGAAAAAATTTAGTATATTAGATATAGTGAGAAATAAACAATATTATGCAATTGCAAATTTGGTTTTCTACTTTATACTGATTTTATTGCTAGTAATTATGTTTAGAACATCAAGTTCTGATACAAATAAAAATAATAACTCTAGCAATAGTAGTAATCAAAATACAGAAGTCTCACAAATAGATGGATTTGATAGCATCAAACAAAAGAATTTTAATTTTAAATATACGCTAAAAGTAGATTTGAAAGAAACTGTATATGAAGGAAAAGAAAGAGAAAATAAAATATTCTTTAAAGATATAACTAACAGTAAAGAATATTTTATAAAAGATGATGTTTTTCTAGTAAAAGAAAAAGAACAATATGTACTAACAGATTCTCCAGTAAGATATTTTAATTATTTAGATGTAGATATTATAGAAAGCATAATATCTAAATCAACCAAGGAAGAGGATGAATATATAATTACTATTGATGAGTTTGCTAATATTATTTCTGATAATGATAAAACATCAAACGATGAAATATATATAGAATTGGAAAAACAAAATGGAATTATCACTAAAGTAACTATGGATTTGACAAATTATGCTGAATTAATAGATTCGAAAATAAATGATGTTAAATTAACTTTACAATATTATAATTTTAACTTAATAGAAGACTTTGATATAAAATAGAAATTTTTTCAAAAAAAACTTGCATTTTATTATATTTTATTATAGAATGTAAAAGTACAACTGAAAAGTTTCTAATGGGCTTGTAGCTCAGGTGGTTAGAGCGCACGCCTGATAAGCGTGAGGTCGGAGGTTCAAGTCCCCCCAGGCCCACCATTAGGAAGTTTGTTCGAATTATTCGAATTTTTGATATAAAAAGAGAACTTGTTGAAAGTTCTTTTTTTGATAGTACAAATATGTAATAAAGAAACAATAATCTTTGGAATTTTTTAATAAAAAAAACAACATTACTATGCTGCTACTTTTTCATCTTTAAATATTGTTCTTTTTTCTTTACTGCTTATTCTAACTCTTCTTCCGTCTGCTAATCTTACAACTTGAAGATTTAATTTTTGTTTACGGTTAGTTTTATTTAAAGCGTGTGATCTATTTCTTGCTTTACAATTTGGTTTTCTACCAGTTACATTTATAGCCATTAAAGATTCCTCCTTTAATACATATTTATTCGCTTATTAACTTTAACATATTATTTTGATTTAGTCAAATATTTTTAGTATTTAAAAGTATAAATATGTGGTATATTAGTATTAAGGAGGGATGTTATGTTTACAAATTTATATATAAAAACTAATTATTCCCTTTTATCTAGTTTAGTATCCATTGATTCTTTGATTAATTATGCAACAAAGCACGATATCAAATCGTTAGCTACTTGTGATGATAGTTTAACTTCTACAAAGGTCTTTTATAATAAGTGCATTCAAAATAAAATAAAACCAATTATTGGTTTAGATGTTAAATATAATGATAGTAATATATTATTATATGCTAAAAATTATGAAGGATATAAAAGTTTAATAAAATTATCTACAATTTTAAGTGAAAGACCGGTTACAAAAGAGGATTTATCCAATTTTAATAAAGAATTGGTAACGATTTTACCATACAAGGATTTAGACATATATGAAGAACTAAAGCCAATTTATGATACTTTATATATTGGTATTTTGAATAGTAAAGAAGAAAAAGAAGCATTAATTATAACTAATAATATTGTTTTTATAAATAAAATCTTATATTTAGATAAAGCACATGAGAAATATATAAAATATTTATTTATGATTAGGGATTCTAAAACGATAAGTGATGATGTTTATTTCAAAGATAATTATAATTATCCTTTAGGTAAAGAAGCTTTTAATCTTGTTAGTAGTACTGCTTTAAACAATACTAATATTATTAGTGATATGTGTAATTTAGAACTTGTAAAAAATGATAATTTATTACCTATATATAACGAGAATATTGATAGTGATGAATATATAACAAAGCTAAGTATAAAAGGATTAAATAAAAGACTTGATAATAATGTTCCAGATAAATATAAAAGACGTTTGATGTATGAATTAGAAGTAATAAAGAAAATGGGATTTTCAAATTATTTTTTAGTTGTATATGATTTCATCAAATATGCTAAGAAAAACAATATTCTAGTTGGACCTGGTCGTGGTAGTGCTGCTGGAAGTTTGGTTGCGTATTCTTTGGGGATAACAGATATAGATCCTATAAAATATGATTTGTTATTTGAAAGATTTTTAAATCCAGAAAGAATTAGTATGCCAGATATAGATACTGATTTTCCTGACATTTACCGTGGACAAATTATTGAATATGTGAAGCAAAAATATGGAGAAAAAAGAGTAAGTGGAATAATAACATTTGGGACTATGGCAGCAAAATTGGTATTAAGAGATGTTGGCAGAGTATTAAATATTCCAATAAAAACCACAGATACTCTTTGTAAAAAAATTCCAACTGTAACTAAACTGAAATTAAAAGATTTTTATGAAAATGATGAAAATTTTAGAAATATAATAAAAAGCACAGAAAAGCTTTCTTTGTTATATGAAGTTTCTTCTTTAATAGAAGGATTTCCACGTCATATATCAACGCATGCAGCTGGTGTTGTAATGAGTAGAGTGGATTTAGATACTGTTATACCACTGGTAAAAAATGACGATATGTATGTAAGCGGATATACCATGGAATACTTAGAGGAATTGGGACTTCTTAAAATGGATTTTTTAGGAATAAAAAATCTTACTACAATAATGAATATAATGGAAGATATAGAAAAATATGAGGGAATAAAGATTAATTTTTCTGATATTCCGTTAAATGATAAAGATACCTTGAAAATATTTGAACAGGCTGACACCTGCGGTATATTTCAATTCGAATCAGATGGAATGAAAAATTTCTTAAGAAAATTAAAACCTAATACAATAGAAGATATCTTTGCTGCGATTGCCTTATTTAGGCCAGGACCTGCAGTGAATATAGATTCTTATATTAGGAGAAAGCATGGGCTAGAGAAAGTAGAGTATATAGATAATTCATTAAAAGATATATTATCTTCTACATATGGTATTATTATTTATCAAGAACAAATAATGCAAATCGCTGCTTCTATGGCTGGTTTTTCGTTGGGGGAAGCAGATATACTAAGACGAGCAATGAGCAAAAAAAATATGGAATTATTAAAAAGCGAAGAAGTAAAGTTCATAGAGGGAAGCATCAATCGTGGTTATAGCAAAGAAATCTCAAAAAAGATTTTTGACTTGATTTTAAATTTTGCTAATTATGGATTCAACAAATCACATTCAGTGTGTTATTCAATTGTTGCTTATAAGATGGCTTATTTGAAAGCTAAGTATCCTAAGTATTTCTTTAGTAATCTTCTATCTTCTGTAATAGGAAGTGAGACAAAGACCCTAGAATACATAAATGAAGCAAGAAAGTTAGGAATAAATATTTTGTTGCCAGACATAAATATCAGTACTAATAAATACAAAGTTGTTGAAAATGGAATAATATTTCCAATTTCTAATATAAAGAATGTTGGAATTGTAACGTGCAAAGACATCATAAATTCAAGAGGAAATGGATTTAATGATATTTATGATTGCTTTTCGAAGATTTTATCTAGGAATGTAAATAAGTCAACATTAGAATCGTTAATAGATGCATCTTGTTTTGATTCTTTTGGATTTAATAAACAAACACTTTATTATAATTTAGATAATTTGATTAATTATGCAATATTAACCAAAGATTTGGATCCTGATTTTGTTATAAAGCCTGAGATAGAAATAAAAGAAGAATTCTCAAAAAGTGAGCTTCTTGCAAATGAAAAAGAATGTTTTGGGTTTTATTTGAGTGATCATCCAACTACCATTTATAAATCAAGAGTGGATAACATTATAAATTTAGAGGATGTTCCAAAATATTTTAATAAGAATATAAATATTGTTGTTATGATTGAAAAGGTTAGGGTAGTAAATACTAAGAATAATGATAGAATGGCGTTTTTCCTAGCTAGTGATGATACAGCTCAAGCAGATTTGACATTGTTCCCTAAAGTTTATTCAAAGTATAAAGACCTTGATAAAGGAGAAATTGCGTTGATAAAGGGTCAAGTTCAAAAAAGATTTGATAAATATCAAGTTGTAGTAAACGAAATAGAAAAATTATAATAATATAAAGTCGAATTTTTCGACTTTTTTGATTTTACTAAATTCTTTGGTAAAGACCATGACTTGATTTAGAAAGTTCACAAGTAAGTTCTCATTATAATTTAAATAGTAGTTAACTAAATAATTTACATTTTTTTCTTTGTCATTTTATATATTCCTTTTTTAAAAATGCTATGGTATAATGATATATGATAAATAATAGGGGATGGTAAGATGAAGAATAGGCGTGGTCAAGCTTTGATAGAATTCGTATTAGTATTACCAATTCTTATTATGTTGTTATTTTCAATCATTGATTTTGGCACGATATTAGTTAGAAAAAGCCAATTAGAAAATAAAATAAATGATGCTTATGAAGTGGCAAAGTCTACTGCTGATGGAGTCGATTTATATGAAAAAATTAAAAGTGCTGTTAATGAAGACTCTGATATTAAAATCGATGTTGAATTGGTATTTAGTAATGATAGTGATTACATGACAATACGATTAACGAGCGATGTTAAAACTATAACTCCGGGGCTTAATTTAATACTGGGATATCCATATAAAGCAACCACAGAAAGAGTGATAAATTATGCACAACAATAGAGGACAAACATTAGTTATTTTCGTCTTATTTTTACCTATTATTATTTTATTTATTGCTTATGTATTGGATGTTACTAATGCTAATTATGAAAAAAATAGGATGCAAAATTTAGCTAATATGGCTCTAGAATCGTCGCAAGAATTTGATGAGGAAAATATAAAGAATATAATATCTAAAAATGATGAAGATATAGATGTTGATGTAAAAGAAGAAAACGATAAAGTACAAATTAAGATGGTAAAGAGAGTAAAAACAATATTTGGAAAAATTATTGGTAGAGATTACTATGATGTAACAGTAGTTATAGAAAAATAATGAAGAGAGTGTGATAACCGTGTTAAAAGAGAAAAAGGGGAAAATTATTACAATAACTTCTATGAAAGGTGGAGTTGGTAAGACCGCAACTACACTTCTTTTGGCAGCTGTTTATAAAAATTTGAATAAAAAAGTGTTATTAATAGATTTGGATTTGTATTCCGGTAGTATTGCATTTTCTTTAAATGCTGATGTAAAAAATAGTATCTATAACGTATTTGATGATATTACTAACAATAGATTTAAAGGAATAACAAATGGTGAGTATATAACTCATTATGATGATAATATAGATATATTGGCTGCTCCAAAAGATCCAAGACAAGCTGGTAAAATAGATATAAACTCTCTTGAAATAATATTCAATAATTTAAATAGTTATTATGATGTGATTTTAATTGATACTAATCATATTTTGGATGCACATAATATGATTGCGTTTGAATATTCGGATAAATTAGTAAATGTTTTCACAAACGATGCAATAGATTTAAAAGGGACAAAGACCTTTATCTCTATTTGTAAAAATGTAGGAGTTGATAATTTAACGTTGGTTTTAAACAATGCCTTAGATGATAGAAAAAAATATTTTTCAACTTACGATATAAAAGGTATTATAAAAGCTAATATTGATTATATTATTCCATCAGGAGTGTATATAAAAAATTATGATTCATATATAATGGATGGTTCACTTATGAAAATACTCACTAGACTTAAAACCACTTCTAGGAGAAGTTATAAAGAAGTAGAAAAACTAGCTCTTAAATTGCTAGAAATAAGCAAGAAGGGAGATGGTGATGATGAAGAAAAATAATTGGTTAGATGAATTTCAAATAGATTATGAATCACAATCTAATTATCAAGAACATTTAAACGATTATGATATATTTAAAGACAAGAAACTTTTAGATAAGTTTAGGGATACAATTATTCAAGAATTAATAGATAACCAAATTCCTGATGATAAATTACTTACTCAGTATATTAACGAAGAAATAGATATAATAACTGAGGGATATGATTTGTCTAATGTAGAAAGAAATCATTTATTTAATTTGATTGAAAACGAAATAAATGGATATGGACCAATAACTGAACTTTTAGATGATGAAAGTGTCACTGAAATTATGGTAAATAGTCCAAATGAAATATATATAGAAGTTGATGGACAATTATTAAGGGATGAAACAGTATCATTTATTAATGATGATCATATAATAAGAACTATACAAAGAATTGTGCAACCTTTAGGAAGGACTATAGATTCATCTAATCCTATGGTTGATTCTCATTTACCTGATGGATCAAGAATTAACGCAATTATTCCACCACTATCTATAAAAGGCCCTGTACTAACAATTCGTAAATTCAAAAAAAGCATGGATAATATTGAAACTTTAATAGGTAATGGTACACTTACTCCATATATGGCAAGGTTTTTACAGGCATGTGTTGAGGCAAAGTTAAATATTATTGTATGTGGAGGAACTGGTAGTGGTAAAACTACACTTCTTAATATATTATCTAATTTTATAAGCCCTAATGAGAGAATTATAACTATTGAGGATGCTGTCGAATTGAAATTAAAACAGGAACATGTTATTTCATTAGAAACTAGAAATGTTAATTATGAAAACGATGGGGAAGTAACAATAAGAGATTTGGTTAGAAACTCACTACGTATGAGACCGGATAGAATAATAGTTGGTGAGGTCCGTGGAAAAGAAGCGTTTGATATGTTACAAGCCATGAATACTGGACATGATGGATCTTTAACTACACTACATGCTAATTCGCCTGCGGATGCTTTAAATAGACTAGAAACAATGATACTTATGAGTGAAATGGATATTCCACTTAAAGCTATAAGAGGATATATAGAAAAAGCACTTGATATTGTTGTTAATATAGAGAGGTTATCTGATGGTAGAAGAAAAGTAACATCTATTTCAGAAATTGTTGGTTTTGATGGAGAAAATATTATTTTAAAAGAGATTTTTGCTTTCAATCAAAATGGTCTTACTGAAACTGGTGAAATAAATGGTGAATTTGTTTTATACAGTTATATACCTAAAGTTTATAGCAAAATAAAAAATCGAGGAGTAGATAGTGTTGATGACATATTTGAGGAAGTAGAAAGACACATCAAAAAAACTGAAAAGAAAAGTTCAAAAGATAGAAAATAATATAAGGAAGTGATACAATGCAAAATGGATATAACTTTAATTTATTTGTTATACAAGTTGTTATAATATTGTTATTATTATGCATTGTGATATGGTTTCTTAGACTTAATAGATCTACTACATTAGAAAAAAGATTTAAAAGGTTTTGTGTACAACCTCTAAGAAATGAGGAAATGCCTTTTCTAGATAAGATTAAAGCCTTATATTATAAATATAGAAAAAAACTTTCTTTATATTTTTCAAAGAGTAAAGTTCTTAAAAATTATAGTAAGAAATATGAAAAATATGTAGATAATTCTAAAGTTGTTAGAGAAAATAGCATGGATTATATTTCAAGTAAATTTATGTGTGGAATTATAGGAATGCTTGTCATAATATTATCCGATGTTTTTAGATATGAGTCAGTAACTTTTATGCAGCTTTTAACAGTGTTTTTAGTTGCGTTCTTTATTCCAGATATTTATTGGAGCTCCAGGGAAAAAATAAGGAAAGTTCAAATTGAAAAAGATATGTTAAAAGCTATAATTATAATGAACAACTCATTTAAATCCGGACTTAGTATTATGCAAGCAATTTATATGGTGTCTGATGAATTAGAGGGACCTATTTCAGATGAGTTTAGAAAAATGTATATAGATATAAGCTTTGGTCTTGATATGGACCTAGTATTTGAACGCTTTGCAAAGAGAGTAAACACTGAAGAGGCTAGATATATTACAACATCGTTATCTGTTTTAAATAAAACAGGAGGAAATATAGTTCAGGTTTTTGCATCTGTTGAAAGAAATGCATTCACAAGGAAAAAGTTAAAAGAAGAACTTGGTGCTCTTTCTGCATCTGCAAACGCAATATACAAAATATTGATTTCAATTCCTCCAATTTTATCTCTTATAATACTTTTATTAAATCCTAAGTATTTTTCACCACTTTTTAATACATCAATTGGAATAATGATATTGATATTGATACTAGTAATTTATTTTACATATATTTTTATTATAAGAAAAATAGTAAGTATGAAAGGATGATTTTATGAAAAAGAAAAAATTAAATACGGCTCATAAAATTTATTCTGAAGAAACTGTAAATAAATATCAGAAGAAAATAAACTTATTAGGATATAAAGATAGTTATGATGCGGTTATTTTCTTAAATATTAGATTGATTTCTTCCATTTTATTATTTTTTGTGCTATTATATTTTTTGGAATTTGGGTATATTATCGCTCCGATTGTTACTTTTTTATATTTTTGGTTTTTGCCTAAGATTTTCATAGATAAAAAGGTTGAAAAAAGGGCTGAAAAGCTGGATAATGAAGCAATGTATTTTTTCGAGGTGTTAACGTTATCACTTGAAACGGGTAGAAATCTAAAAACCGCTTTAGAGTTAACTGCGAATAATATTGATTCTGAATTATCTGGAGAATTTAAAAAAGCATTGGAAGAGGTAAAGTATGGTAAAGGGCTTAATGAGGCTTTAGAAAGTTTAAAACTTAGAATACCTTCTGATACTATAAATAATATTATTTTAAATATCTCACAATCAAATATTTTTGGTAATAGTATTATTGAAACTATGTATAACCAAATAGATTATATAAGAGATAGACAAATAATGAGAACAAAAGCAAAAATAAACAAGATTCCATTAAAAGTTTCTGTAATATCGGTAATCTTCTTTATTCCTTTACTATTACTTTTGATTTTATCCCCAGTAATAATTGATTATTTTAGTTAGGAGTGAGTTTATGAGTGGACATTCAAAATGGGCAACAATCCATAGAAAAAAAGGTGAATTGGATGCAGCTAGAGGAAAGATTTTTCAAAAAATTGCAAAAGAGATTTATGTAGCTGCGAAAGGGACTAATGGAAATCCAGATGATAATCCTAATTTACGAGCAGTGTTAGAAAAAGCAAGAAGTAACAATATGCCAAAAGACAATATTCAGAAAGCTATTGATAAAGCAATTGGTGGTGGAAATGGCGAGGATTATGAATCAGTTAGATATGAAGGATATGGGCCTAGTGGAGTAGCGTTAATGATTGATTGTTTAACTGATAATAGAAACAGAACTGCTATGCTTGTTAGATCAACGTTAACTAAAAGAGGTGGTAACTTAGGTACCGATGGTTCAGTTAGTTATTTATTCGAAAGAAAAGGCGTTATTGTAACAGATAAATCTGTTGATGAGGATGAAGCTATGATGGCTTGTCTTGATAATGGCGCACTTGATTTTATAGTTAATGAAGACAATTATGAGATATATACTGGCGTAGAAGATTTTATTAAAGTAAAAGAAGCGCTAGAAAGTATGGGAGTTAAAGAATTTATAACAAGCGAGGTTACGTTTGTTGCTAATAATTTAGTTGAACTTGATGATGAACAATCAGAAAAAGTACAAAACTTGATAGATGCTTTGGAAGATATAGATGATGTTCAAAATGTATATAGTAATTTAGGGTAA
>JAEDKN010000042.1 GCA_016295795.1 Bacilli bacterium | reverse complement strand
TGAAAAACAGTATTTTAATTATCTTGGTGAAGAGGGAGATAATTACATATTTGAACTTGGTAATAGTGACGAAAACGTTAAGAAAACATATAAATTTAATAAAAACACTTCTGAAATTATAGTAATAACTAATTTTAGTTAATGTAAACTCGTTTACAAATCCAAACCGTAAAATGTTTTACAGTTTGGATTTTTTGTATTATACTAGTAATAAACAAGTGGGAGTTTATATGAAAAGAGAATTTATAAATAGAAAATATAAATGGCTTTATGTTATAGATTTTATATTAGTTATTCTTATATTTGTTGTTATTGTATCTAGTAAAGATATTGAGCCTATAGAAAACAGTATAACGACTTCTAATGAGTTGCTTACTACATATCTTAGTAGTAACTATTTGGAAAAAGATATAGAAATTGAAGAGGTAATAACTGAAGATAAAGTAGAAGAAAAAGAAATCGTTAAAGAAGAAAATAAAGAAAATAATTCTAATAGTAATTCATCATCTTCAAATGATACTAATACATCTAGTAGTGAAAAATCTCAAACAAAAACAGAAGTTGAAAATAAAACAGTGGAAAAAACTGAAAAAGTTTTAGAAACTTTAAACGGGTCACTAGCTGGATATGGACCTGATTGTTATGGATGTACATCTTTTAGAACGGCATCTGGAAGAGATATAAGTGATGGAAAAATATATTATGAAGATGAAGAATATGGAACTATAAGAATTGTTGCGGGAGATAAATCTTATCCTTTTGGAACTGTTGTAAAAATGACTAATACGGGTTATTATGATAATTCTCCGATATATGCAATAGTATTGGACAGAGGTGGAGGAGTAGGAAAAGGAAAACAATTCCTTTTTGATCTGTTATTCGCAACTGAAAAGGAAGCATTAAAAATGGGAAGCAAGAAAAATGTTACTTTTGAAATATTAAGATTAGGATATTAATATCCTATTTTTTTGTTGAATGAGGATAGATGATTTGATAAAATAAAATTGGTGATGATATGAGTAAGATTAATAATAGAAAAAAGAAATTTTTAATAATATTATTTTCAAGCATTTTACTTGTATTATCTGTATTTGCTGTTATTAGTTATATTAATTACAGTAAAGAAAAAGAATTAGAAGCAGAAAAAATAAACAAAGAAAATCTCTTAAAAGAAATCAACTCTTCTTATAATAAATATGTAAAAACAAATAAAGATAGTAAACTTTATGTTTTGGAATCTGGCAAATATAACGAAATTGGAAGTGTGAAAGAGAATGTAGAGTTAGAATTAAATGATATTCAAATAACTTATGAAACTCAATATTTTCATATTAAAGGATTAGACTACTATATCAGTTATAAAGATGTTGAAAAAATTGATACTCTTTCAACCAAAGATGTTCATTATAAGGAATACGTTGTGTTTAATGAAAACGTTTTAACGACAAATCCTACTAAATTCTACAGTGAGGATAATCTTGTTTACACAATAGATAAAGAATTCGATCTTCCAATAATAATAAAAGATATTGATAAATATTATGTTGAATATAATAATGAGTTGTTTTTTGTAAAAAAAGATAACGTAAAAGAAACTAAGGAGTCTAATAATTCTTCTGAAGAAGTCAGAACTAATATAAGAACCTTAACATATCATACTATTTATAACACTGAAACTGAAAAATGTACTAATACAGTTATTTGTCATCCGATTGAACAATTTGATTCTCATATGAAATATTTAAGCGAGAATGATTATTTTACTTTAACTATGGAAGATTTGGAATTGTTTCTAGATGAAAAGATACAAATTCCTAAAAAAAGTGTAGTAATAACATTAGACGATGGAAAATATGCAATTAATGCTGTAAATATTGTCGAAAAATATAAAGTTAATGCAACATATTTTATTATTACAGGAAGATATGAGATACCTGATGTTGAGACAACTTATATGAATTTTGAATCACACACTGATAATATGCATAACAACTGGAAATGTAGTGGTGGAAATCAAGGTGGAGAGCTTCTTTGTGCAGATGAGGACAAGATTTTAGAAGACTTAAAAACTAGTCAAGAAAAATTAGGAGGATCAACAGCTTTTGCTTATCCATTCTTCGATTTTAACGAAAGAGCAATTAATCTATTAAAACAAGTGGGATTTAAATTGGCGTTTGTAGGTCAGTACGATACAGATGGTTATTCATATCCATATACTGATAAGATGAAATTAAGAAGGAAAACTATTTTTTCCACAGATTCTATGGGAAAATTTATTAGTTATTTAAAATAATTAAAAAGTATTTGATTTTTGTAGAAAATATGATATTATTTTATTGATAATTGTTATCGATAAGGAATGGTGAGATGAAAAACTATCGATTTACAAAGCAGGAACATATAGTCTATGATGTACTGCTTCAAACTAAAGAGCATCCTACTATAAAAGAAGTTTACAACATGGTTAAAAGTGTTGATTCTAAAGTAGGGCAAGCAACAGTTTATAGAAATATAAATAAACTTGTTGAACTTGGAAAAGTTAGAAAAGTAACTACAGATCCATATAATGTTAGGTATGATGCAGATATATCCATTCACCAACACTTATACTGTAATAAATGTTGTAGGGTTTATGATATTTTTGATGATAATTTAATAAACTTTAATAAGTATTTTAAAGAAAATTATGATTTTAGTGTTGAATCTGTTGATATTAACATAATTGGAAAGTGTAAAGATTGTAGGAGGAATAATGAAAAAATATAGATGTAAGATATGTGGTTATATTCATGAAGGGGAGATACCAGATGATTTTGTATGCCCTCTTTGCGGAGTTGGAAAAGAGTTTTTTGAAGAGCTAGAGTCAGAAGAAAAAATAGAAAAAACAAAAGCAGTTCCAATAGATGAAAATAATCCTAGTATTTTTAGAGTAATTGAAAAATGTATTGATTGTGGAAGATGCAGAGATATATGCGAAAATTTAGTTGGAATAAAGTATGATAGGAAAAAGTGCAAAAACAATATATGTATAAATTGTGGGCAATGTGTATTAAATTGTCCAACGGGAGCTTTGATCCCTAAATATAATTATAAAAGCGTTGAACAATGTATTAATGATGATTCAAAAGTTGTCGTTTGTCTTACTTCGCCGTCGGTTAGAGTTAGTCTTGGGGAAATGTTTGGAAACGATGCAGGTAGCATAGTAGAAGGTAAGATGGTTTCGTCACTTCATAAAATGGGATTTGACTATATATTTGATACTACTTTTGGTGCTGATTTGACTATTATGGAAGAGGCAAGTGAACTTATAGATAGAATAAAAAATAATAAAAAGTTACCAATGTTTACTAGTTGTTGCCCTTCTTGGATAAAATATGCAGAAATTTTTGAACCTGATATATTAGAGCATATATCGTCAGCAAAAAGTCCAATATCTATGCAAACCTCTTTAATAAAAGAATATTTCTCTAAATTGAAGGGTATAAACAAAAATGATATAATAACTGTAGCTCTTACACCATGTACGAGTAAGAAAGCAGAACGAGAAAAGCTAACTTCCACTGATTTTGTGATAACCGCAAGTGAATATGCGATATGGTTAAAAGAAAGAGCAATAGACTTAAATACATTAGAAGATAGAGAATATGATTCTATATTTGGAAAAGGAAGTGGAGCAGGATTAATATTTGGTAATACTGGAGGAGTATGTGAAGCTGCTCTTAGAACTGCTTATTACTTCTTAACTGGAAAAGAACCCGAAGGGAAATTGCTTAATTTTAGCTCAGTTAGAGGTCTTGATAGAGCAAAAGAAGCAGAAGTTGAAATAGATGGCTTAAAAATAAAGGTTTTGGTTGTTCATGGAATACCAAATTTAATACCGGTTCTTAAAGAAGTAAAAGAAGGCAAATCGCCTTATCATTTTATTGAGGTTATGAACTGTGTTGGCGGATGTATTGGGGGCGGAGGTCAACCTCTGAATCCGATTTCAAATCAAGATGAAATAAGACAAAAAAGAATTGAAGCGCTATATAAGTGTGATGATAATTCAGATATAAGATCATCTTATATGAATAAAGACATAAAAAGAATTTATGAAGAGTTTTTAAAAGAACCTTTAAGTAAGAAATCTTATGAATTGCTTCATACAAAATATGAAGATAAAAGTGGATTATTAGAAGATAAAGTTCTTCTTAATAATAAATAGAAAATAATAGAAGGAGAGATAAATTATGGAATTAAAAGGAAGTAAAACAGAACAAAATTTAATGACAGCATTTGCTGGAGAAAGTCAAGCTAGAAATAAGTATAGTTATTATGCTAGTAAGGCAAAAAAAGATGGATATGAACAAATCGCAGCAATCTTTGAAGAAACTGCAAATAATGAAAAAGAACACGCTAAATTATGGTTTAAATATCTTCATGGAGGCGATGTGCCAGATACAATGACAAATCTAGAAGATGCTGCAGCTGGCGAAAACTATGAATGGACTGATATGTATGCAGGTTTTGCACAAACTGCGAGAGAAGAAGGATTTGTAGAATTAGCTGCTAAATTTGAAATGGTTGCTAAAATAGAAAAGGAACACGAAGAAAGATATTTAACATTACTAAAAAATGTAAAAGATAAGACGGTTTTTGAAAAAGGCGAAGATAAAATTTGGATTTGCCGTAACTGTGGACATGTTTATGTTGGAACAAAAGCTCTAGAAGTATGTCCTGTATGTAATCATCCAAAAAGTTTCATGGAAGTAAAAGCAGAAAATTATAAATAAAATGTATAATTTATAAAGTTATACTTATAATATTAATGTGAATAATTTATTTGTTCACGAAATGGCTCAGTATGTTTTGCATACTGAGTTTTTGTATTGATTTTACTTTTGCTATGTTCCTTAATTTGTTATAATGATATAGGAGGAAAATAAATGAATACAGATATAATAAAACAAATAAGTAAAGATTTGAATATTAAAGAAAAACAAGCAGAAGTAGTTTTATCTTTGTTACAAGAAGGTAATACAATACCTTTTATTGCAAGATATAGAAAGGAAGCAACTGGAGCATTAGATGAGGAAATAATAAGAAGCATTAACGAGGTATATATTTATCAAGTTAATTTATTGAAGAGAAAAGAGGATGTTATTAGACTTATAGATGAAAAGGGAATGCTTACTGAAGAACTAAAAAATGATATTATGGCTTGTAATAAATTAGTTGATGTAGAGGATCTATATAGGCCATATAAAGAAAAAAAGAAAACAAAAGCAACAGAAGCAATCGCAAATGGACTTGAACCACTAGCAAATTTAATTATGGAATTTAAAAATAGAAACATTAATGAAGAAGCAAAAGCTTTTCTAAATGAAAAGGTTGAAACTATAGAGAAAGCAATTGAAGGAACAAAATATATTATTGCTGAAGTAATAAGTGATAACGCAGAATATAGAAAATATATAAGAGAAAATATTTTTAAATTTGGAACGCTCACTAGTAAATTAAAGAAAAAATCAAATGAATTAGATATAAATAAGACATATGAGATGTACTATGATTTTAGTGAATCCATAAAGAATATAAAGCCTCACAGAATTCTTGCAGTGAATAGAGGAGAAAAAGAAGGAATATTATCTGTTAACATTGAAGTGGATGATTCTCATATTCTTAATTACTTAGAAAAAAAGATAATAAAAAATCCTAATGTTGTGGAATCACAAATAGTAAAAGAGGCAATTTTAGATAGTTACAAAAGATTGATATTTCCAAGTGTTGAAAGGGAAATTAGAAGTGATTTGAAAGCAGTAGCAGAAGAAGTTGCAATAGATAATTTTTCTAAGAACGTAGAAAATCTTTTATTAACACCACCAATTAAAGGAAAAGTAGTTCTAGGTTATGATCCTGCCTTTCGTACGGGATGTAAACTTGCTGTATTAGATCCAACTGGTAAGCCCTTAAAAATAGAAGTTATTTATCCAACAGAACCTCATAATAAGATAGAGGAAAGTAAAAAAATAGTTCTTGATTTGATTGATAAATATAATATTGATATTATTGCAATAGGAAATGGTACTGCATCTCGTGAGAGTGAAGCTTTTATCGCAGAATGTATTAAGAAATCCAAAAGAAAAGTTGAGTATATAATTGTTAATGAGGCAGGGGCAAGTGTTTATTCGGCAAGTAAGCTAGCAATTAGTGAATTTCCTGATCTTACTGTTGAAAAAAGAAGTGCCATATCAATTGGTAGAAGATTACAAGATTCGTTGTCAGAACTTGTTAAAATCGATCCTAAAAGTATAGGGGTTGGACTTTATCAACATGATGTTACTCCTAAAAAACTTGATGAATCTCTTGATTTTGTTGTAACTAAGGTAGTTAATCAAGTTGGAGTTAATGTAAATACTGCATCCAGTTCTCTTTTGGGATATGTTTCTGGAATGAATAAAAAAGCAATTGAAGCAATACTTTCAGAAAGAAATATAAAAGGTCGATTTAATTCAAGGGATGAAATAAAAAAACTTAAAGGAATCACTCCGAAAGTTTTTGAACAAGCAATTGGATTTATAAGAATTCCGGATGGAGATAATCCACTAGATAAAACTTCAATTCATCCCGAAAGTTATGATGCTACTAAGAAATTGCTAGAAAGTATTAACATGACTGTCAATGATGTTGGAAGTGAGTTGTTGTCAAACAAATTAAAAAATATTAATCTAGATGAAGAAAGTAAGAAGTTAAATATCGATAAATATACTCTTAATGATATTATACTAGATTTAGAAAAACCTGGACGAGATTTACGTGATAGTATGCCTAAACCGGTATTAAAAAGTGATGTATTAAATATTGAAGATTTACATATTGGTGATAAATTACAAGGGACTGTAAGAAATGTTGTTGATTTTGGGGCATTTATTGATATAGGATTACATAATGATGGATTAGCTCATATATCTAAACTTACTGACAAATATATAAAACACCCTAGTGAAGTTGTAAGTGTTGGTGATATAGTAGATTGTTATGTTATTGATATTAATAAAGAAAAAGAAAAAGTTTCACTTAGTCTCAAGAGTGTTTAATTGATTATATATATGTAAGGTTAATTATACATAATG
>JAEDKN010000008.1 GCA_016295795.1 Bacilli bacterium | reverse complement strand
TAAAAGGATTTTCATCTTCTGTAAAAGAATATACATTAGAGGTTGATTCTTTAACTGAAGAAATTAATGTAAGTGCAACTTTAAATGATTCAAAAAATGCAACTTTTGTTGAGAATTTTGGTAATAGAACTGTTAAATTAGAATATGGTCAAAATACAGTTTTAATAAAAATTCAAAGTGAATCTGGAAAGGAAGCAATATATACTTTAAACGTAATAAGAAAAGATGATAGACTTGTAAATAATGATTTGAAAAGTATTATAATTAATGGTGGAACTGTAAAAATAGATTTTGATCCTAGTGTACTTAGTTATACAATTAAAACTTACAAATTAGATAAAATAGAAGTAGAAGCGGAAGCTTCTGATACGAAAGCAAAAGTTAAAATTGATTCCCCTTCTAAGTTAGTTCTTGGTGAAAACAAAGTAAAAATAAGTGTTACAGCAGTAACGGGAGATGTTAAGGAATATAATTTGCTTATAGTAAATAGTGATCAACCAACTGATACGAGGTTGAAAAACCTTTCTGTAAAAGGAGTAAATATTGGCTTTAATAGTGATAAGTATGACTATAGTATAAGATATGACAAGTCTTATAAGAATGGGATAAAAATATATAATACAACTTTATCTGAAGATGTAGAAGTTAAAATTGATGGTAACGAAAATCTAAAAGAGGGAAGTGTAATTAAAATTACGGTTACTGCTTTGGATGGAAGTAGTACAAGTGAATATACAATTACATTGGAAAAAGATAATAGAATTAATTTTTTCTTGATTCTTGATGTGCTTATTGGAGCAACATTAATAGTGTTAATAATTATTCAATTGCGTAAAAGAAAGAAACAAAAAGAACAGAATCAAAAAATAGAAAAAGAAAAAGAGTTAGAAAAGACTAAAGAAATAATTTTGTAGGAGGAAGTATGGATAATTTTATACCAAACATGTATAAAAAAGATATTTTAGATATCGATTATGAAAGATTAAAAAATCTTGGAATAAAATGTTTGATATTCGATTTAGATAATACTATTGCTCTTATTGATGAAGAAACAATTCCAACAAAAGTTGAGGAGTTGTTTAAAAAAATAAAGAAAGATTTTCAATTGGTTATTATTTCTAATAACACTAAAAAGAGAATTTCTGTATTTTGCGAACCTTTTGATACTCCATTTGTTTCTTTTGCGATGAAACCATTAACTTTCGGATTTAGTAAGATTAAGAGGAAATACGGTTTAGAAAAAGAACAAATGTGTATGATTGGTGATCAATTGATGACAGATGTTTTAGGTGGAAATATATTTGGTATATATACAATATTAGTTGATCCTCTTGGGAAGAAGGATTTAAAAATAACATCTGTAAATAGATTTTTTGAAAATAAAATAATTACAAAACTTGCAAAAATGAATATTTTGGAGAGAGGAAAATATTATGGATGAGGATAAATATTGTATCGGCTGTGGTATAAAATTACAAGATGAAAATATGACTGCTGATGGGTATACAACTAGTATTGAAAATGATATATGTAGTCGATGCTTTAAAATGAAAAATTATGGAGAATATCAAGTCGTAACTAAATCAAATGATGAATATATTGATATTTTAAAAAGTGTTAACGATACTAAAGACTTAGTTATATATATGATAGATCTCTTAAATATAAGTAGGGATATAAACTTAATAAGAGAGTATTTTGATAATAAAGTTTTGTTGGTTTTAAATAAAAGAGATATTCTTCCCAAAAGTATAAAGGACGAAAAAATAGTAGAATATTTTGAAAAACTAGATTTTGATTATCAAGATATAGTTATTATAAGTCCTAAGAAAAACTATAATATAGATGAACTTTTATTGAAAATAAAAAAATACAAAACAAGCAGAAATGTTTATGTTGTAGGACATACTAATGTAGGAAAAAGTACTTTAATAAATACTTTGATGAAAAATTATTCTGAATTTGATAGTGAACTTACTATAAGTCCATTACCATCTACAACGCTTAATAAAATAAGTATAAAGTTAAGTAGTGATTTAACTTTGATAGATACTCCAGGGCTTGTAGATCGTGGTAATATTGTAAATTACGTTGATCCAATAACTCTAAAAAAAATATCTCCTAAAAAAGAGATAAAACCTAAAACTTATCAATTAAGAAAAAATCAATCTTTGGTGATTGGAGATTTATTAAGAATTGATTACATAGAAGGAGATAAAAATAGTTTTACTGTTTTTGTATCTAACGATTTGAAAGTTAAAAGAATTAACATGTATCATAATGAAGAATTGAAAGACTTATTTAAACATGAAATAGATGTTAAATATCATGAAGATTTAGTAATTAATGGACTTGGATTTGTAAAGATAGTAGAGAAAGCTAAGATAAATGTTTACATAAATAAAGATGTAGAAGTCTTTACAAGGGCTTCACTTATTTAATCCGTAACTATTATTAGTTGAATCAAGAAAAAATTTACATATTATAGGATTATATGTTAGATAAGTGGTTATGATATAAATTGAAATGATTATTATAAGACTCATAATGTTCAGTACGTTAGAGTCTTTTTTAAATTCTATAACGTAATTAAGTATTTGACTAATTATTATAGTTATTAAGTATATTGTTAATGTAACAAAAAGATTTTCTCCAAATTTGTTAAAAATTGGCCAATATATTAATAAAAATAAAAATATGTTAAAAAGAGCTGTTAATAATTCTTTGAATAAGAAACTATTCTCCTTAATATTTACTTTTGACAAGATTATATATTTTAATATTATCCAGACTATATATGAGGTAAATATCATCTTCATATGTTCAAAAACGCTTTCATTTACTGGAGAAATTATTAATGTTACTATGTTAGGAAACAATTCATAGAGATTATGTATTATAAATCCTATAAGAAAAATAAAAAGGACAGAGATAGTTGTTAATATTTTTTTATTCATTTTATTCACCGGTATTATTATGTGTTATTTATCTTAAATTATGTTTGGTTTACATAAGAAATTTCATTTTAGGTTAGAATGTTTCTTGATAAAATGTAAAACTTTGTAAATTTTACTAAGAATTATTTTATAGATGTAGGAAAGAAAAGAATATTTTATGTAATGGTAGTTTTTTGAATTATAAAAAATAGTTGTGACATATTTGATACTAAAATTCAAATAAAAATATCTTTTTTTAGGTTTTGATTGTAACTTGTGGTATAATTAAATTGGTGATGCTAATGAAAACAACTATTAGAAATATTAATGTTAATTACATACAATATGGTAGTGGTAGTGATGTTGTTTTGCTACATGGTTGGGGTCAAAATATAGAGATGATGAAGCCGATTGGAGATAGACTTCAAAAACATCATCGTATAACAATATTAGATTTTCCTGGATTTGGTGAGAGCGAAGAACCAAAAGAAGCTTTAACTATATATGATTATTGTGATGTTTTAGAGGAATTGCTTAAAAAGCTAAAGGTGAAAAAACCGGTAGTAATGGGACATTCATTTGGAGGAAGAGTCGCAATTGTATATGCATGTAGAAACGATGTTGAAAAAGTTGTTTTGTTTGGAAGTCCATGTATTAAAACCAATAATAGTGAATCCTTGAAAGTGAAGATTTTAAAATCACTAAAAAAAGTTCCTATTTTGAATAAGCTAGAGGGATTTGCGAAGAAGCATTTGGGGTCAAGAGATTATAAAAATGCTAGTGAGGTAATGAGAAAAATATTGGTTAATGTTGTAAATGAGGATTTAAGTGAATGTGCAAAAAAAATAAAAGTTCCAACATTGCTCATTTGGGGCGATAGAGATACAGAAGCTCCATTAGAAGATGCAAAGAAGCTAGAAAAGTTGATTGATGATTGTGGTCTTATTGTGCTCCCTGGAGCTAGTCATTATGCATATTTAGAGAGGTTGCCTCAGGTTATTAATATATTAAATAATTTTTTGTAGGAGGAAATTATGCTATATTATTTTGTTTATTTTCTGATGATAGCGTATCTGATATTAGTAGGTAAAAGAGCGCTACATATGTTACAACAGAATTTATATAATGAAAACAACAGATACTTAAAATGGATTAAGAAAAACTTTAAAACCACAATTATAAATATATCATTGTTAGGAATAGTATTATCTTTCTTAGTCCTAGTATTAAAAAATGAAAAGTTAATCTCATTTGTACTGCTTTTACTTATGCTAGTATATTTAATTAGTTATTTTAAGGAAAAGAGTATTTCTTCTAATATTCAAAATAAAAAACCGTTAGTATATACTGCTAGAATAAAGAGACTTATTGTAACTCTTTGTATAATTTATTTGTTACCTATGTTGTTTAGTTTGTTTACTGAATATAAAAATACTTTCTTGTTTATTTCAACCGTTATTACTGGATTTAGTTTTTATACAACATATTTAGCTCTTATAATAAATTATCCTATAGAAAAGTGTGTATATAAACATTATGAATCTATGGCAAAATCAAAACTTGCAAGCATGAAAGATTTAAAGGTTATTGGTATTACAGGAAGCTATGGTAAAACAAGTTCTAAAAACATATTAAATGATATTTTAAGTATAAAATTCAACACATTAGCGACCCCTAAAAGTTTAAATACATTTAATGGTCTTATGATAACTATAAATAGTAAGCTTTCTAAGTTTGATGAGGTTTTCATTGCAGAAATGGGAGCATATGTTAGGGGTGAAATTAATGGGCTTTGTGATTTGGTTAATCCAAAATATGGAATTATTACATCAATTGGAACAGCTCATTTAGAGACCTTCGGTAGTGAAGAGAATATCTTGCACGGTAAGATGGAATTGATAGAGCATTTACCACATGATGGTGTTGGGGTGTTAAATTGTGATGATCCTAAACAAGTTTCATATAAGTTGAAAAATAATTGCAAAATTATTTGGATAGGAATAGATAATCCTAAAGCTGATGTTAGGGCAAGTAATATTAGAACTGAGAGAACTAAAACATTGTTTGACGTGGAATTTAGTGGTGATAAGAAAAAATATCAGTTTGAAACTAAATTATTGGGTAGACATAATATTTATAATATTTTATCTGCTTTGGCACTTGGTTATGAATTTAAAATTCCTATTAAGGATTTATGTCTTGCTGTTAGAAGAGTAAAGCCTATTGAACATAGATTGGAAATTAAAAAAATTGGGAATTTTTATCAGATAGATGATGCATATAATTCTAATCCAGTAGGCGCAAAAGGAGCTCTTGAAGTACTTGGTTCGATAGATGGATTTAGAGTTGTAGTGACACCTGGAATGATAGAATTAGGTGATAAAGAGTATGAATTAAACAAAGAATTTGGTAGGCAAATAAGCAAAATAGCTAATGCTGATCTGGTTATTTTAATAGGCAAAAAGCAAACTAAACCTATTTTGGATGGTTTGGAAGAAGTAGGCTTTTCTAAAAGTAAAATACAAGTATTAAACGATGTTAGGGAAAGTTTTACTATTATTAATAATTTAAAAGAGAAAAAAGATATATATGCATTATATGAAAATGATTTACCTGATACATATAATGAATAAGGAGGATTTATGATTAAATTAGGTGTTATATTTGGTGGAGAAAGTGTTGAGCATGAGGTTAGTATAATTTCAGCTGTTCAAGCAATGAACAAAATGGATAGTAATAAATATGAAATTATTCCTATCTATATTACAAAGGATAAAGAATGGTATACTGGTGAAATGTTAAAAGATATTGATACATATCAAGATTTATCACTTCTTAAAAGATATGCAAAAAATGTTGTCTTAATAAGGAAAAAAGGAAGATTTATCCTTCAAAGTCAAGGACTTTTTAAAAGAGAAATAAAAGAATTAGATTTGGTTTTCCCTATAGTACATGGTACAAGTGTGGAAGATGGTGTTCTTCAAGGGTATCTAAAAACTGTGGGTGTTCCTTTTGTAGGAAGCGATGTTTTGGCTAGCGCAATCGCACAAGATAAAATTGTTCAAAAACAAATATTTGAACAATGTGGACTTCCTATTACAGATTATGTTTGGTTCTATGATTCTGAATATTTAGAAGATAGTGATTCTATTATAAAGAAGATAAAAAAAATAGGTTTTCCTGTAATTGTAAAACCAGCTAGCTTGGGAAGTAGTGTTGGTATTGGAACTGCAAAAGACGAAGAAGAATTAAGAGAAAAGATCGAAGATGCAATAAATTATGACACTAAAATAGTAGTAGAGGAAATTGTTAAAAATTTAACCGAGGTTAATATAAGTGTATTAGGGAATTATGAAAAACAAGATTTAAGTTTAATAGAAGAAGTAATGAGTGATAATGATTTGTTGACTTATGAAGATAAATACATTAATGGTGGCAAGAAATCAGGCTCTAAAGGTATGTTATCTGCTACTAGAAAGATTCCTGCAGAAATTAGTGAAAAACAAGCTAATGAAGTTAGAGAGGTTGCTACAAAAGCATTTAAAGCTCTTAATTCATCAGGAAATGTAAGGATAGATTTCTTGGTTGATAAAAAATCAAAGAAAATATATATAAATGAAGTCAACTCTTGTCCTGGTTCTTTAGCGTTCTATTTATGGGAACCACTTAATATAGATTACACTGAACTTTTAGATAGGATGGTTAATATAGCTATAAAAGATTATAAAAAGAGGCTTAATAAGACTTATTCATTTGACACTAATATATTACAAGGTTTCAGTAGTTTAAAGGGAAGCAAAGGTTTTAAAAACAGCAAATTTTAATAAATAATAGGGGGTAATTAATTTGCTAGAAGATAAAGAAAAAGATGTTTTTATAAGTGAAGATTTGAGATATTTTTCTCTTACAAATATCTTTTTTGATAGTCCCATAAAGGAAGAAGAAATACAACAATTAAAGGAAATCTTCTTTTCTATAAATAATATTAATCAGATATACTTTCAAAAGTCAGCTGATATAAAAACTATAGAATTCATAAAATATTTACTTGAGATATCTCCAACTATGGATGATTCTATGGTAGAAAAATATATTTTAAATACAGAAAGCCTAGATAAGAAAAGGTTACTTGATATTAATTTTTCCAATCCAGAGTCTTGGCAGATATCTTATAAAAGTTATGATAAAGAATATGAAATTCTTCCTTTTGATAAATATAGGGAATTAGAAAGCATAATTTCTAAGGTTATAAGTGATCTAGATGATAACTTTTCACAATTAGAAAAGATTGCTACTGTATATGATTTTTGTAAGGAATTAGATTATAGTGAAGATAGGAAGTTTGATTTATATACTATATTAAATGATAAAGTTTCGAACGATTTTGGATTTTCATACGTATTTTCAACTATGTTAAGTAGACTAGGTATCAACAATTTTATAGTAGATACAATAGTTGATAATAAAAAGTCCTCTGTTGTTATTGCATCTGTTGATGATTCTAAATATTCTGTTAGAGGTATATATTTATTTGATCCGCTATCTGACTATATTCCTAGAAACGATTTATCTGATAGAAAATTAAGAAATATAAATTATAATTATTTTGGTATTCGTATGATTGATTTTACAGATACGGTTTTCTCTGATAAATTCAGTGGAGTAGGTTCTTGTCTTATACACGATGATGAGTATGACTTAGAAAAATTAAAATATATATCTCCTAGGGAAATTTCAAGGTTGGAGAATGCATTTAATGACGAATTTTTTAACATTCATCAAAAAATAAGCGATACAAAAAAAATAGAAGATGATATAAAATTAGAAATTATAAGAAATGTTAATGATAAGGATTACTATGAAGTAATTAAAGAAAACTATTTTTTAAGAGAAGAAAAAATATTTAAAAGTTTATCTAATATAAAATCGGCCATATAAAATTATTTATATGGCTAATATTTTTGTCTTTTTTTCAAATAACCTTTTAAAAAAGGCTTTTGTTATGATATATTATTTATGAGTGAAAGTAAGTGGTGAGTATATGAATATTGAATTTGTTGTTAACGATTATTTGCTTGCATGGTATTTATTGTTTAGACCATCTTTTTGTGAAGAAGTACAAAAATTAAAAGAAAAATTATGGAATAATCATCAGAAACAATATATAAGTATGCAGAAGGAAAATATTGAAATTTTAAAATATACTCAAGATTTTATACCTGATGATGATACTTTATATAATTTAATATTTGACACGGAAATTTTCAAAGATCTAAAAAAAGAAACTGAAAAGTATCGTCAAAAGTTACTTGAAGTTTGGGATAAAAATAAAAAAAATATAAATCAAAACTTAGATGAGTTGTTGCGAATTAAAGATATTAATTCTTATACTATTTTGGTTATTAATCCTAAAATAGACGTTGTAGAATTTATCAAATCAAATCCTAAAAAAAATATATCTTGGGGAAAAAAAGATACAGAAAATAATTTGTTAGAAGCTTTGATTCATATCTTATATACAATTTTGAAATATGAAATAGGAGATTTTCAAAAAGAAAATAGTGAAATAGTTACTGCAATATTAGATTTAGCAATTACTAATGAGTTATATACAAGGATAAGTGGAGTTAGTAAATATTCGCTTGGTTATAAAAAGTTAAGACTTTTAAGAAGGCAATTATATCCATATTGGCTTATGTACTTAGGCTGTGACAAAGAAGAATTAGTAACTTATATGATGAGAGATCAGATAGCTTTTGATATAGATAAATATACTATTGAAAAGGGACTTAGAAAGGTAGACTTATATGGATTTATTGATTTTTGTTGTAAAAATCAAAAGTATATTATAAGACTTGATGATTTAGCTATTTAGGGAGGTTTTATGGATTCAAAATTAGAAGAAATTTTAAATAGAATTAATTATAATAAAGATTATTTTTCTGAATTTGAAGATGGAAGAGTAGAAAAAGTTAATGCAAGCAAAGAAAAAATAGATATTGTTATACATAACAAGAGTAATTTATCGTCTAAAGCTTATAATGAATTAGAAAGATCTTTTAAAGATTTTTTTAATATCTCAGAAATAAATTTATACTTAATTGTTGATAAAATAGATTTACAGAAATTATTAAGTGAATATAAAAATATTATTCAAATATTAGGAAAAGAAAAGGCTATGCTTGAAATATTTGAAGAAAATTTAGTTATAGATAATGATAAATATTTTATAAAAGCAGCACATGAATTTGAAAATAGTATATTAGAAAAATATCTTCCAAGAATACAGGATTATCTTGAGAAAAGAGGCTTTGATATTGAACTTTCCATAGCTATTTCTGAAGAAGAAAGAGATATTATAAAACAACAAATAGATAATGAGTTGAAAATTGAAGTAAAACCAATCGAGACAAAAAAAGAAGAACAAAAGGAAAATTCATTTAAGCCTAAATATGAGAAAAAAGAAGTTAACGAAGATACTATAAAAGGACGAGTAATAAGAGATAACAGTGTATCAATTAAGAGTATTATTGGTGAAGAAGAATCAGTAACAATAGAGGGAGTTGTCTTTGGTACTGAAGAGTTTGAACCAGCTAGTAAAGCATTTAAAATCTTAACTATAAAGTTGACTGATTATACAGATAGTATTTATTGTAAGGTGTTTTCTCGCGATGAAGAGGAGTTTTCTTCATTGAAGAAGGCTTGTAAAAGTGGTAATTGGTTGAAGGTAAGAGGAAGTACTAAAATCGATAAGTATTCTGGTGGCGAAGTAGTATTAAATATAAGAGATATTAACTCTATAGAATCAAAAGAAGTAAAAGTTAAAGATGATTATGAAGAGAAAAGAGTAGAATTACACGCTCATACTCAAATGAGTCAAATGGACGGGATAAGCGATGCAAAATCATTGATAAAGCTTGCTAGGAGCTTCGGACACAAAGCTGTTGCGATAACTGATCACGATGGTTGCCAATCTTTTCCGGATGTTTATCATGCTATATGTGATATTAATTCATCTTTAGGAGAAACAGAAGAACCATTTAAAGCAATATATGGAACAGAACTTACTTTAATAGATGATTCTGTTGATATTGTAATAAGAGGAAATGACAGTAATTTATTTGATAATACTTATGTTGTTTTTGACTTTGAAACAACTGGTTTTAATGCTGCTGGGGGAGATTCTATAATAGAAGTTGGTGCGGTTAAATTATTTGGTGGTGAAATAATAGATAAGTTTTCTGAGCTTATAGATCCAAAAAGACCGCTTCCGTCAAAGATTACAGACGTTACAGGAATCACTGATGAAATGTTGAAAGGTAAGGATGATGAAGAAACTGTAATTAAGAGATTCATAGAATGGTTTGGAGATAATCCAATGGTTGCACATAATGCAAAATTTGATACATCTTTCTTGGAAATGGCTTATTCAAAGTATAATTTAGGAGAATTTAAAAATACTGTCATAGATACTTTGGAGTTATCTAGAGTATTAGACAATACTTATGCAAGGCATTCTTTATCTGCTCTTGTTAAAAGATACGATGTTTTATTTGATGAAGATTCACATCATCGAGGTGATTATGATGCAGAAGCAACAGCTCTTGTGTTTCACAAAATGATGAAGAAACTTAATAACAATAATTTAGAAACTATAAATGATATGAACAAGCTCGTTTCTAAAGATGAAATATATAAATATGGTAAAAGTTATCACGTTAACATATTAGTAAAAAATAAAGTAGGATTAAAAAATTTGTTTAAGATAATTAGTTATGCAAACACTAAGTATTTTTATAAAGGTACCGCAAGAATTCTTAGAAGCGAACTAAATAACTTAAGAGAAGGACTGCTTATTGGTAGTGGATGTTATCTATCTGAGGTTTTTCAAGAATCACGCAGTAAAACCGATGAAGAAATGATAAATATAATTAACTTTTATGATTATGTTGAAGTTCAGCCATGTAGTTGCTATAATCATTTAATTCAAATGAGCGATTTCAGTTCAAATGAAGAACTTATAGAACACATTGAAAAAGTTATTAGACTTACTAAAGAAGCTGGTAAGATAATTGTTGCTACAAGTGATTCACATCACTTGTTAGAAAAAGATAAGATTTTCAGAGAAATCATAATTAATCAAAAAGTTCCTGGCGGAGGAAGGCATCCATTAAATAGGAGTAATATAACAGATATTCCTAGTATGCATTTTAGAACTACTACTGAAATGATGAATGACTTTTCTTTCTTGGACGATGATTTAAGGCATGAAATAGTGATAGAAAATCCTAATAAAATTGCAGATATGATCGATATAATAGAGGTTATTATTGAAACTGGTGGAGTTCCTTTTTCTCCTAAAATAGATAAATCTGTGGAGACAGTTACTGAACTTGTATATAATAAAGCTCGTGATATGTATGGAGAACCACTTCCTATAAATATAGAAGAGAGAATTGCTAAAGAATTATATGGTGATGCGGTATTAAATGCTATAAAGAATAACTTAAAAGAGGAAAATTTCAGCGATGAAGCTTTTGAAGAAGAATCATTTAAAAGATTACATGAAGTTATATTAAAAGGAAAAGAAGCGGTTGAAGAACTTGTCTTGAATGATTTGAAGAAACATAACGATGAACAGTTGAGTGAAGATGAACTAAATAAGAAGCTTAAGAAAACTTTAGGTGGTGTAATAGGTGGAGGATTTGATGTAATATATCTTATTGCACAGAAGCTTGTTAAGAAAAGTAATGATGATGGATATTTGGTTGGTTCACGTGGTTCTGTAGGATCAAGTTTTGTAGCAACTATGATGGGAATAACTGAAGTTAACCCACTGCCTGCACATTATCTTTGTAGAAAGTGTAAAACTAGTATTTTTGAAATCGATGGTAAAGCGCTTGGAAGTGATTATTCAAGTGGATATGATTTGCCAGATATGGATTGCCCTAACTGTGGTGAAAAATTAGGAAAAGAGGGGCAGGATATGCCTTTTGCGACCTTCTTGGGATTTAATGCTGATAAAGTTCCCGATATAGATTTGAACTTTTCTGGAGAATATCAGTGGAAGGCACATGAGTATACTAAGGTATTATTTGGAGTTGATAATGTATATCGTGCTGGAACTATTGGTACAGTTGCAGATAAAACTGCATTTGGTTTTGTAAGAGGTTATCTAGAGGATAAAAATATTACAAATATGAGAACGGCTGAAATTGAGAGAATTGCGATGGGATGTACAGGAGTTAAAAGGACAACTGGTCAACATCCTGGTGGAATAGTTGTTATTCCAGGATATATGGATGTATATGATTTTACTCCTTATCAATACCCTGCGGGAGATACTGAGGCATTGTGGCGAACAACCCACTTTGATTATCATGCAATAGATCAGGATGTATTAAAACTTGATATACTAGGACACGATGATCCTACAATACTTAGAATGTTACAAGACTTATCTGGAATAGATGTTACAACATTGCCAATGGATGATAAAAAGGTAATAAGTTTGCTTTCTTCACCTGAGGCTTTAGGGGTAACAGAAGAACAAATTATGTGTCCAACTGGAACTTTAGGACTTCCAGAACTTGGAACAAAATTTGTTATAAATATGTTGGTTGAAACTAAACCAAAGACTTTTGCTGAACTTGTTAAAATATCAGGTCTTTCTCATGGTACTGATGTATGGGCTGGAAATGCTAGTGAACTTATAAAAAATAAAGTAGTACCATTTAAAGAAGTTATTGGATGTCGTGATGATATAATGGTATATCTTATGTATAATGGACTTGAACCAATAGATGCTTTTAAGATAATGGAATTTGTTCGTAAAGGAAGACCTTCAAAAGATCCAGAAGGATGGAAAAAATGGGAAGCAAAAATGAGAGAAAAAAATATACCAGAGTGGTATATAGAATCTTGTCATAAAATAAAGTACATGTTTCCAAAAGCTCACGCTTGTGCATATGTAATGAGTGCAATCAGGATTGCATGGTTTAAAGTTTATAAGCCAATATATTATTATGCTACTTATTTTTCTGTTCGTAGTGATGATTTTGATATTGAAGTTATGGCAAAAGGCTACGATGCAATTAGGAATAGGATGGAAGATATTAAACTTAAAGGTTATGAAGCATCAAATAAAGAAAGTAATATTCTCTCTACTTTGGAAATTGCTTTGGAAGCAACTGCAAGAGGAATAAAATTTGCAAATGTTGATTTACAGAAGAGTCAAGCTAGTAAATTTATTGTTGATGAAGATAACTCCACATTAATTCCATCATTTAGAACTATAGATGGTTTGGGTGATACGGTTGCTAACAATATAGTAGATGAAAGAGAAAAGCAAGAATTCATTAGTATTGAAGATTTACAAATGAGATGTAAGGTATCTGGTACTTTAATAGAAAAAATGCGTTCTATGAAAATGTTAGAGGGATTACCTGAATCAAGTCAATTAAGTTTGTTTTAAGAGCGAAAGCTCTTTTTTTACTTTACGTATCATGTGTAAAGTTTTCCGGAAGTTAACAAAAAATGGTTGAAAAATGCTCTGGGAGAGGGGTATAATTTTGTCATAATATAAGAAAGGTAGTGAGTAATGTGAAGTTATTCAAAAATGGAGTAGGTCGTCCTTCTAATGAAATACTGAGAAAAAGAAAAGTTTTCATGATATCAATTTGCATAATTGCTGTATTATTAGTTGGAACGGCAACATATTTAGTAGTAAGTAGTTTTAAATCTAAAGATATAGAGGGTACTAATAAAAACGCTCAAGCGAATAGGTTTGTCATAGCAAATAGTGGTACAAATTGTTATACTGTCTATGCTCCAACTAATGCTAAATATTGGAGAATTCATGTATATTACAAATCTACAACCTCAGGTGGGTATGGTTCAAACAGAATAGTTAATAAAAATCATTATAATGATGGGGTAAAGAGTGAGAAAATCTGCTTTAAAAAGCAAAAATATAATCCTGAAAATTATAGAATTTTAGTAAAATGGACAACTGGAGCAAACGATAAAGTTAATGGAAATCCAGATTCTTGGAAGCCATCAGGATGGTATTCCAATAAATCTATAGGTTGGGCTTATAAAGATTATACGGTTAATTGGTCAAATGCAACATTGAAGGTTCAAGAACCATCAACAACAATATATAATAATCCAACAAAAGTTTCGATAAAGGTTTCACATACATCTAATAACACGCTTTACTATAAATTTAAAAATTATAATGGTTCATCTGCTACATATACTGAGCAAAATTGTATTCCAATAAAGAAAGGTGAAGTAAAGTCATTTACGTTAGATGTTAATAGTAATACACAAATTCGTAATTCTGTAATATACCTATATAGCGATTCAAAGTGTAGTAATTTACTAGATACCAAAAAAACTAAGACATATTATTATCAAAAACCTTCTGTACATAATGAAGGAAATTCATCTTCATCAGCAAAATTGAATATTCAAGAACCATCAACAATAAAGTATACTACTGCGACTAAGGTTCAAATAAAGGTGTCACATTCAGGGAACACCACACTTTATTATAACTTTAAGAATTATAATAATTCATCACTTTCATATAATGAGACAAATTGTATTCCAATAAAGAAAGGTGAAGTAAAGTCATTTACATTGGATGTTAATTCAACTTTGTCTAGTCGTTACTCTTTCATCGCTTTATATAGTGATTCAAAGTGTAGTACTAACAAGAGATTAGATAGTAAATATACTAAAACCTATTATTATACAGCTGACAAACTAACACTTACAGAACCTTCTGCAACTAAATATACAAAAAACGCAGTAGTTACAATAAAGTTTTCGCATACAGGAAGTAGTACACTTTATTATACATTCACAAATTATAATAATGGGAAATCAGGATATGTACAGGAATGTTCTCCAATAAATAAGGGAGAGGTAAAAAGTTTTACATTAGATGTTGACTCTAATAATTCAAAACGATATTCTATTATAAAATTATTCAATGATAAAAAGTGTAAAAATCAAGTAGATAGGAAACAAACTAAAACATATACCTACAGTAAGCCTAGTGGAGCTGGAACTTTAAAAATAACTCAACCTTCTATTTTGACTTATAAAAAGCCTACTGAAGTAAAAATAAGTTTTTCACACACAGGAAGTTTTAGACATTATTTTAGATTTATCGGTTTCAAATATTATGAAGCATCTTTATCACCATGTAGGGCAATAGATAAAGGAAAGACGTTAACTTTTAGTTTGTCGCTTACCAAAGCTTTTCCTAATAGAAGTGGAAAAATATATTTGTATACAGATTCTAGTTGTAAAAATCAAGTAGATTATAAAAAAACCAATACTTATAAATATCAATATTAGAATTATATATTAAGTACTAGTTATAGACTGGTACTTATTTTTTTGATATACTTTAAATAGAAATTTATAGATTAGAAAAGAGGATGTATATGAAGAAAGTAGTTTTAATTGATGGAAATAATATCCTTTTTAGGAGCTATTATGCAACTGCATATAATGGTAATACTATGAAGAATTCTAAAGGCTTTCCTACAAATGCATTATATGGTCTTATAAATATGCTAAATAAAATAATAAATGAAGAAGAACCTGAATATGTTATGGTAGCTTTTGATAAAGGAAAAACTTTTCGTCATGAAAAATATGATGATTACAAAGGTGGTAGAGGTGAAACTCCAGATGAGTTAAAAGTTCAATTTCCTGTTGCTAAAAAAATAGTAAGAGCTCTTGGTATGTCTTGTCTTGAAATAGATAATTATGAAGCCGATGATATTATTGGAACGTTTTCTAAAAAGACCGAGGAAGATCCGGAATTTTTTTCTACAATTATAAGTAGTGATAAGGATTTACTTCAACTAATTACAGATGAAACAGAAGTGAAATTACTAAAACAAGTTGGATATATTAGAATGACTCATGAAGAATTTTTAAATACTTATGGCATTGAACCAGCTAGAATGGTAGATTTGAAGGCTTTGATGGGAGATCCTTCAGATAATATTCCTGGAGTAAAAGGAATTGGAGAAAAGACTGCGATTAGTTTACTTAAAGAATATAAAACTCTTGATGGTATATATGAAAACATTGATAATATAAAAGGTAAACTTAAAGAAAAACTTCTTAACGATAAAGAAAAGGCTTATATGAGTTATGATCTTGCGACAATATATAAAGATGTGCCTATAGATACTGATTTTGAAAAGATTAAATATAATGGAGTAGATGCACTAAGTTATATAGAAATACTAGAAGAATTAGAATTTTATTCTCTTATTAAGAAATTGGATATCAAAAAGGAAAATCTAAAATCAGAAGCACCTGTAGAGAATAAGATTTCATATAAGATATTAACCGATATAAAAGATTTTAAGATTAGTAAAGACTATGCTCTTTATCTAGAACTTTTTGGATATAATTATCATAAATCAAAGATAATTGGGGTAGGTATATATAATGGAGATGAAAATTATTATATACCATATGATTTTTTAAAGGAAAACAAGGAGCTTTTAAACACAGGATTTAATATATTTACCTATGATATAAAAAAAGTTTTAGTTTCATTTAGTTATAATAATATTAAAGTGGATAAGTGTTTTTATGATTTGATGATTGCTAGTTATTTGCTTAACCAAAATGTTAAAGATGATATTGCATACATTATGAATAATAATGGTAGTGATGTAATGTTTTATGAAAACGAATTTGGAAGTGATAATAAGCTTAAAATGCCAAGTGATGAAATTATTATAGAAAATGTTATGAAAAAGGCTAAATTTATCTATGATACTAAAGAAGAATTTATTAATAAATTAAAAGAAGAAGATGCAATGTATTTATTTAGTGATATAGAAATGCCATTATCTTATGTTCTTGCTGATATGGAAATTACTGGGGTTAAAATAAATAAGGATTTCTTAGAAAAAACTAGTATTGAACTTGAGGATAGAATGAAGAAGCTAACAGAGGATATATATTCTCTAGCAGGAGAAGAATTTAATATAGCATCTCCAAAACAACTTGGTGAAATATTATTTGTAAAACTTGGAATTCCTTATCCTAAAAAAGTTAAAGATAATAATTTTTCTACAAGTAAAGATATATTGGATAAGGTTTCAAAATATCATCCTATCATAGATAAGATAGAGGAATATAGATTAGTATTTAAACTTTATAGAAATTATGCAATTGGATTGTTAAATGAGATTGCATCCGACGGAAGAATTCATACAATTTTTAATCAAACTTTAACTAGAACGGGAAGACTTTCTTCTTCTAATCCTAATTTACAGAATATTCCTATTCGTATAGAAGAAGGAAGACTTATCAGAAAAGCTTTTGTTCCTGAAGAAAATTCTGTTCTTTTATCTAGCGATTATTCACAAATAGAGCTTAGGATTTTTGCACATATGTCAAATGCTACAAATTTGATTGAGGCGTTTGTAAGTGGAGAGGATATTCATAAGAAGACTGCAAGCGATATATTTGGAGTTGATATAGATAAAGTAACTCCTTCTATGAGATATCAAGCTAAAGCAGTTAATTTTGGTATCTTGTATGGAATAAGTAGTTTTGGACTTTCTGAAGATTTACAAATAGATGTTAAAAGTGCGAAAAAATTTATAGATGATTATCTAGATACTTATCCTGGCATAAAAGAATATATGAATAATGTTATAAAGGAAGCACATGAGCGTGGGTATGTTAAAACCATAATGAATAGAAAAAGAGTAATAGAAGAATTAAATAATAGAAATTATATGATTAGGAGTATGGGAGAAAGAATGGCTCTTAATACGCCAATACAGGGAAGTAGTGCAGATATTTTGAAAAAAGCAATGATAGAAATTTATAATGAATTCAATAGATTAGGTTTGAAGAGTAAGATGTTAATTCAAGTACATGATGAACTTGTATTTAATGTTTTAAATAGTGAGAAAGAAACTGTAAAAGAAATAGTTACAAATATAATGGAGAATACATATAAATTAAGTGTACCATTAAAAGTAGAAATAAATGAGGGTAATAATTGGTACGAAGCAAAGTAAAAGAAGGTAGTGATAAAATGGATAAGACTACAAAATATATGATGATTAGTATGGTTTCTAATTTATTTTTGTCCGTTCTTAAAATAGTTTTTGGATTTATTAGTAATATGAAAAGTTTGATTGCAGATGGAATTCATTCTTTTTCTGATTTAATTACAGATATGGTAGCTATATTTGGAAATAGACTATCAAAAAAGCCAGCTGATGACGGACATCCTAGGGGACATGGAAAAATTGAATATATAACTAGCCTTATAATAAGTTGTTTTATATTAGTTCTTGGACTTTCTATATTAAAAAATAGTTTTTCTAAGACTGATACTATTCCTAATCCTTATTTGATTATAGTGGTAATAATAACTATAGTTACTAAATATTTTTTATCTTATATATTAATAAGAAAAGGTAAAGAGATAAATAATATGATTTTGATATCATCTGGTAAAGAGTCTTATACTGATGTTTATTCTTCTATACTTGTATTAGTAGTTATAATATTGTCTCAATTTTATGATAAAATTAACGTTCTTAAATATTCAGATATGATTGGTTCTATTTTGATAAGCGTATTGATTTTATCTATGGGAATAAAATTACTATTTCAAAACCTATCGTTACTTATAGGCGAAAGCGAGCAAGATTTAACAAAAATAGAAAGAGTAAAAGAAATAATAAATAATCGTAATGAAAAGTTTATATTAGAAGAATGTACTCTATTTAAATTGGGAAGTTATTACGAAGTGGTATTAAAAATATTAGTTGATGGTAGTACTTCTGTAAAAGAAGGACATGAACTTATGGATGAAATTGAATATGATTTGTTGAATAGTGATATGAATATAAAATATGCCATGATTCATATTGAACCTATAGAAGATGATAAGTAATTTCTAATATTTGGGATAAGAATTTTTTGACTTTTTTACGAAATTGTGATATAATGTGCGTGTTTTATTAAAGGGGGAAGGTTTTATGGAACTAAGGGAAATGAATATTGCTTTAGTAAATGCTGAAGGAACATTAGATGATATAATTAAAAAATATGGAATAAAAACTGTTGGCGAATTTATGGTTTTGGCACAACTTTTAAAGGAGAAAAACTGTTCTTCTCCAGAAGTTAATGATACATTAAAGAGAATTATGAGTTTGCCTGATGAAATATCTTATGGTTCTGTTTCAGAATTAAAGATAAACATACAAAAGTTAACACCTGTTGATAGGCTGCCACTTAATTTCAAACTAGTAGCGTTTAATAGAATAGGATATCGATTTAAAAGTGTGTATGATTTGTTAAACAGATATAGAAGACCTATTGGATTAGGAGAAGTAAAAATGCAATATCTTGCAGGTGCTTTAAAGATGTATGATGAACGCTTAAACGAAATTATAAGTAATACTCCAGTCGAAGAATGGAATCTAGGATTATTTAATAAGGATCGAGAAGAAAAGATATCATTAGTTAATGAACACTCTGATGAACTGTTACCTAAACTTTTAGGTAATGAAAACGTTTTGGGACCTTTATCAAATACTGTTAGGAATGAAATGCTTAATAAGCCAACATTAAGAGATAAGCTATGCTCTTATATTGCCGATTATAATAATTTAGCTGATATTGAAAATAATGATCCTAAAATATTAAATAAATTTAGGAGGTAATTATGGACTTTAGAGATATTGATGTTGAGACGATAAACAATGGAGATTTAGATCCATATATAAAAAACTATGGCGTTGAAAATGTACAAGAATTGATTATAGTTAGAGATGTTCTTTCAAGTCTAGGTAAATCTACTGTTGGCTTAGATAGAGCTATTACTAGGGTTAATCTTTTAGTAGACAAGAAAGATAGAGAGTTTTTTTTATCAAAGTTAACAGAACATATAGCTAAACTAACTACAGTAAAAAAACTACCTATTGATTTTTCTTCAATTGTTTTTAAGAGATTGCCTCTTGCATTTAAAAACGTATTTGAATTAAAACAATATGAAGGTAATATTAAGGGAGTTGGCGAAGTTAAACAAAAATATCTTTCGAATGGTATTAGAATGTTTGATGAGAGAGTAGAACATTTAATACAGGTAACACCGTTTGAAGAATTAGGAACTAATCTTTTTAATAAAGATATAAAAACAAAAAGAGCAATTGTAGATTCTTATGAAGATCAAATTTTGAATAATCTATTTGAAATTGGTGATAATTTTTCTTTTGGAAAATTAACCGACAAGGATAAATATCAAGCTCTTAATAATCAGAATGATATGATTAGAAAGATGATTTGTGAATATGTTGCTTATTATAATGATGTTGATGATTTAAAAGATTATCCTAATAATGAAGAAAAAGTTTTGAGAAAATTTATGATGTAATTAAACTAGATATTCATTTATCTAGTTTTTTTTAAATCTTAATGATATACTGTAATTAGGAGATTAGTTATGAATATAGAAAAGAGAGCACTTCGATTTGCGATTAAGGCACATAAAGGTCAAGTAAGAAAATCTGATCCTGATAAGCCGATGATAATTCATCCGATTAATGTTGCCAATATATTAAGAGAATATGGTTTTGATTCTTTAGTAATCGCAGCAGGTTATTTACACGATGTTGTAGAAGATACTAAATATGATGAAAAATATATTCAAAAGATATTTGGAGATGATATAACATCTCTTGTTATGACCGCGTCAGAGCCTGATAAAACTCTTGACTGGGAAGAGAGAAAAAAACATACAATAGAAGTGATAAAAAAAGCAGATTTAAGACATAAAGCCGTAGTTTGTGCAGATAAAATAAGCAATTTAGAAGATCTAAGGATAATATTTGAATCAAATCAAAAGGTAGATTTCCGAGCATTTAATAGAGGATTTGATAGTCAGAAATGGTATTATGAGAGTATATATAAAAGTCTAATAGAAAATGAAGATGAAAATTATCCGATGTTTGTTAGATTAAAAGAGATTATAGATTATATATTTGAAAATAAAAAAAATGATAACTATGTCAAAAATATTATTTTTAATGATAAGAGTGATGAATATAATAAGCTTTTACAACTTCACTATAAAAAACAAGAAATTAAAAAGATGGTTGGCATTATAGACAATACTATACCTTATGTAATAGAATTTACTGGAACCCCTAGAACAGGAAAAACTACATTGATAAATAATTTATATGATTTTTTTAAAAAAGCTGGATTTGTAGTAGAAATATTAGAAGAGTTCACTACTTCAAAGAAATATAAAAAGGAAATTTGGCCTACCTTAAAAGATAAATATAAATCAGTTGTTAATACTGAAATTCCAAAACATGTCTTAAGACAATTAGAAGATGCATTAAAGAAGAAACCAGAAATAATTATAGTAGATAGATCTCTGTTTGATAGGACTATATGGATAGATAGATTATATTTAAAAGGTGGTATAACTGAGGAAGAGTATAAAAATTATTTTGATATTTATACTCCATTAATAAAAGAAAAAATAAATATTGTTATATCTACATATACGGATAGTATTACTTCGCTTAAGAGAGATTATGAAGCTAATCTATCACTTGAAAAAAGGAATTTTTTAAACGAGGATAATATTAATGAATATAATACTTCTCTTATTAACATGGAGAAATATGCTAATAGCTGTGGTATTAATTTTTATAAATTTGATACAACGGGTAGATCACAAAGAGAAATATCTATAGATGTTGCAAATACAATATTAAGTGATATGAAGAAATTTTATATCGAGCAAATGAATAAATTTTTTAAATAAAAGATAGAGGTGCTATAAGTGAAACATATTGGAACAAAAGAAATTCAAACTGAAAGATTAATTCTTAGAAAGGTAAAAGCAGAAGATGCACAATCTGCTTATGAAAATTGGTGTAATAGTTATGAAGTTTCTAAATATGTAATGTGGAATAAACATTCTGGTATAGAAGAAACAAAGAAATTATGTAAAATGTGGGAAGAAGAATATAATTTTTCTGATACATATAGGTGGATAGTAGAATTAAAAGAAACAGGTGAATTAATCGGTACTATAGATGTTGCATCAAAAAAATTATTGATATACGGAACTTGTGTAATAGGTTACTGTTATGGTGAAAGATTTTGGGGAAAAGGATATGCAACAGAAGCACTAAAAGCAGTAATAAAATATTTGTTTGAAGAGTGTGATGCAGATACGATTTATGCTGAGTATTTGTCAAACAATCCTGCTAGTGGAAAAGTAATGCAAAAAGCCGGAATGAACTTTGAAGGAATATTAAAAAGTAGAATTATAGATAAGGATGGTATTAGAAACGATTTGGGTTCATACTCAATAACTAAAGAAGAATACTTTTCTAAAAGGAATTAAATACTATAAATAATTTATTTTAAATTCATTTGATAATGAATTTTTTTTCTTTTGGACAGTATATTTTATATAGGTGATAATATGTTTTTTAAAAAGATTGATTCTAGAATTAAGATAGTTTTTGTAGCATTATTTTTTGTGTTTGTGGTTATAATTTTGAGAGTGGCATACGTCCAATTGTTTGAATACGAAAAGTTAAAAGAAAAAGCTGATGATTTATGGAGTAGAAATTTACCAATTGCTGCGAATCGTGGAATAATTACAGATAGAAATGGAGTTGTTTTAGCCGATAATATAACCACAACTTCGTTAGTTTTAATTCCTAATCAAATTTCTGATCCAGATAAAACTTCTACACTTCTTGCAGAAATACTAGGGGTTAGTAAAGAAGAAATGAATAAACACGTTAATAAAAAAACATCCATTGAACGAGTTCATCCTGAAGGAAGACAATTATCTTATGAAGTTGCAGATAAAATAGAAAGCTTGAATTTAGATGGTGTATATTTGGTTAAAGAATCTAAAAGGTATTATCCTTATGGCAAAACATTGTCTCATGTTTTAGGATATGTGGGTATAGATAATCAAGGATTATCTGGAATAGAACTTCAGTATGATGAATATTTAACAGGAGAGGATGGCGCGATAAAATATTTTTCGGATGCTAAAGGAAATAAGCTTGAATTATCTGATGTTTATGTTAAACCACAAGATGGAATGAATATTCAACTTACAATAGATTACAATATTCAAGCATCCATTGAGCGGGAACTTGACAATGTTGTAGATATGTTTGATCCTGATATGGCTTTAGCAATAGTGGTGGATCCAAATACAGGAGAAATACTTGGAATGAGTTCTAGACCTAATTATGATCCTAATAATTATAAGGATTATAGTATGGAAGAATTAAGCAGAAATCTTCCAATATGGGCCTCATATGAACCGGGTAGTACGTTTAAGATTGTTACATCTAAAAGTGAAATCTATTTTTTTGCAAAGAACACTATATTATAGACTTTTAACTAAAATTGATTTATAATATTTAAAAAAACTGGAGGTTTATATGAATAATGATATTATAATTAATATTCCAACTGGAACAAGAAAAAATTATAATAAATCAGGGTTATATGTTACAAATATTATTCAATTTATATAGAATCTAGTCTAGAAGATGTAAAAGAAAGATTAATAAAAGATAATAAAAATCATATATTAAATAATTTAGATTTTTATATAAATGAAATAGACTTAGACGATACAGACTTTTCAATAAATAATAATAATACAAATGATTATTATAATTTTATAGATAAGGTGATGATGGAAATAAATGAAAAAAATTAAAAAAAATGATTATATTGGAGTTATCAGTTCATCTGGTCTTTTAAAAGAAAAAAATAAAGAAGAAATTGAAAAATCAATTAAACTTGTAAATGAAATAGGTTTAAATGTTAAATTTGGTAAGCATATTTATGAAAATAATATTGATAATCTTATAAAAAATAAAATTAGTGATTTCAATGATATGGTTACTGATAAAGCAATAAAGATGATTATTTTTTCTAAGGGTGGAAATAATGTTATTGATATTTTAGATAATTTGGATTATGAGATTATTAAAAGTAATCCCAAAATATATGTGGGATTAAGTGATCTAACAATTGTTTTGAATGCAATTTATAAAAAAACAAATTTAATTACTTTTCATCATTTAATATTTAAAGGAATACTAAAAAATGATTTTAATAAAAAAGCGTTTATTGATATGTTTTTTAATTATAAAAAAGAAATTTATTTTTCTAAAAATGTTCAAGTAATTAATAGAGGATTGACTAAAGGAACTCTTATTGGAGGAAATTTAATAAGTTTTTCTAAAATTCTTAATACAGAATATATGCCAGATTTAAATAATTCTATATTGTTTTTTGAAGAATGCGATGAAGTAAATAAAGAGGAAGTTGAAAATATCTTAATAGAATTTAAACAGAATCATGTCTTTGATCTATGTAATGGGGTCATTTTGGGAAACTATAGTATTGATAATAATTATTTTAAGAATGTATTTAAAAAATATGTAGATAAGCCAATGATTAAATGTGAAGACTTTGGACATTCTACATATAATTTAGTGTTACCTATTGGAGCTAATGTGGTTTTTAATGCTGATAATAAGAAAATAGAAATTATTGAAGAAATATTTAATTAATCAGTTATATTAGTTATTTTTAATTTAATTAATACATACACTTCTACTAGTTGGAGGTGTTTTTTTTGAAAAAAATTAAAAAGCTTTTCAAATATGCTCATAATAATTTGACAATTCTTTTCAAGAAAGGAAATATACAATCAACTAAAATATTAAACGATAATTTTTCTCTTGCTTTTGGAGGCTTTTGTTAGTGAAAACTCCAAGAATAACCATCCTTGAATATGAATTAATAATAAATAAAAAATTATATGATCAAGGTGTAATTACTGAGCAACAATATGATGAAGTTTGTAAGATTATTTATAAGAAAATTAATTGTTGTAGTAAAAAGGTAAAAAGTTGTTAAGGAGGTAGCTTATGAGATTCTATAAAGTAAGAGAAGAAATCTTAAAGGGCAAAAACATTGCCGAACTACCTTTAAGAGTTACTTTTTATGCTCGTGTTTCTACTGAAAGTGATGAGCAATTAAATTCTTTAGATAATCAAATATCTTTTTTTGAAGATTTTATAAAGTCAAATAAAAATTGGACTTATGTTAAAGGTTATATAGATGAAGGTATTAGTGGTAGCAGTGTCAAAAAGAGAAAAAAGTTTTTACAAATGATTGATGATGCAAAATCAGGTTATTTTGATTTGATAGTTACAAAGGAAGTTTCCAGATTTTCTAGAAATTTATCAGATAGTATTAAATATACGCAAGAATTACTTGCTAATGATGTTGGCGTATATTTCCAGTCTAATGGTATAAATACTTATGATCCAAATTCTGAGTTTATACTTAATATGATGGGTAGCGTTGCTCAAGAAGAAGTAAAAAGACTTTCTTCTCGTGTAAAATGGGGCCATAAAGAAGCAATGAAAAAGGGTAGAGTTTTAGGCTCTAGCATAATTACTGGTTATAAGAAAAATGATGCTAAATTAGTTATTGTTGAAGAAGAAGCAAAAAAAATAAGAAAAATTTTTAAGTTATATGCAACTGGTAAATATGGCTTTTATAAATTAGCAATGGAATTACATAGACAAGGTATAAATAATTATAAAGGAAATATCTATGATAAAGATACTTTAAAAAGAATAATACAAAATCCAAAATATAAAGGTTTTTATCGTGGACATACTACTGAAACTATTGATTATAGAACTAAACAAAGAATCTATATCCCGAAAGAAGAGCAAATAATTTATAAAGATGAAACAATACCAGCTATTGTTAGTGAAGAATTATGGAATAGGGCAAATGAAATATTAGATAGTAGGAGTGCATTAATGAAAGCAAGTAATGGTAATGCCAAAAGATCTGAAAGGAAATATTGTTACACTGCAAAAATATTTTGTAGTGATCATAATGTTTCATATCAAAGAATGTCAAGTAAAAAAAAACAAACAAAGACTAGATGGGCTTGCGGTAATTATGTAAAATATAGATTAGATGCATGTGAAAGTCCAATAATTGCAGAAATGGATTTAAACAATATTTTTGTAATTATAATGGGACAAGTACTTAATAATAAAAATGAAATTATAAAAGAAATGTTAGATTATTATTCTAATTTAAAAATAGATAATAATTATCAATTTTTGATTTCTGAATTAAAAAAAGAAATTAAAAATATTGAAGAAAAAAAAGAAAAGTTATTAGAGTTAAATATGGATGGTAGTATTAATAATCTTGAATTTAAAAAGAAGAATGAAAGATATAATGAAGATATATCATCTTTAAATATAAAAATTGGTAAAATAAAGCAAGAAAGAAAAATTATGTCTGATAATTTTGGTAATATTAAAGTTATTAAAGCTGCTATAAAAAAACAAGTTGATTATAAAAATAATGTTAGTGAATTTGTAGATGATTTTTTAGAAGAAATTATAGTTTATAAAGAAGATGGAGATAGACATAAACTATTACTAAAAATATATCTTAATTTATTAAAAAAAACAATTTCTACTGGGAATGGTGCTAGACATGTAAATGATTATAATTTATTACCAATATTTACTAAAGAAGTTGAAACTTTAGATTTAGGCAGAGCAGATTTTCAAAGAAATACTTTTAAAGTAGATGTATATTTAAGCTATGATATAGATTAGGTTGATATGGTAATCTAGTCTTTTTTTATTTCAATTTAGGTATCGTTTTTGGGGGTTACTTTCAAAATAATAACAACATCAGCTTCAATTGAAGAGGGAATAATAGATTTAGAAAAAGATACTTTTTATGATTCGGGTTCTGTTGTTGTAAGTGGGGCTAGAATTGGTTGTTGGAAGGCTGGGGGTCATGGACATCAAACATTTTTGCAAGTGTTAGAAAACTCTTGTAATCTTGGAGTAAATACAGGAACATATTCGTGTTTGAAGAAAAACTTGCAAATAATATAAATTACTCTACAAAAGTAGAGGTTTGTTCTACATATAACTTAATATATGATGGAGTTCAATATTTAAATAATGAAAAAATATATTATTTATATGAATTAAAAAAAATAATTTCGGCATTATTTGAAGGAGAAAAAACTGGATTGATTCATGGGGATTTACATTTTATATTTTGGTTAATGAAGATAATGAGGTGTCAATAATTGACTTTAAAAATATAAATAAATCATATGTCGAGAAACCCTAATTCTTTTAACACTAATTCAGAAATAATATTGACTGGTTATGATTTTCAAAATATTATGAATTTTATAAAAAGTAATTTTGAGGAGATAAATAATGATAAATTTGATGACAGATTATTATTATTTGATTGTTTAAACTCATTAAGATGGTTAGAAAAGTATCCTAAATATGAGTTGTATAATGATATTCTTTTTAACAAAAGTAGAAAATTGTTAAGATAATATGATATAATGTAATAAATTAAAGAATGGAGTGCAGATGTATGAAAGAAATATTGTATAATTATGATAATTTAAAATTAGAAGATATTGATGAGGTTGTTACTAGAACAAAAGGTTTGATTATTAATAGTAATAATGAAATCACTCTGGGCTATTCTCATAAAACTTATCAATTTCCAGGTGGCCATCTTGAGGATGGGGAAACTTTAGAAGAATGTTTATTAAGAGAAATTGAAGAAGAGACTGGGATTAAAATAAAAAATGCTAAATTAAAACCATTTGAAAAAATAACTTATTATAGTAAGAACTATCATGGAACTGGTAAAAATAGAAAAAATGATATTTATTATTATATTATCAACACTGACGCTAAATTTGATATGAACAATTCAAAATTAGATGATTGGGAAAAAGATGGTAATTTTACTGTTAAAACTTTTCCGATTGAAAATGTTGAACAAATTTTAATAGATAGTGTACCAGATAATCCAATAAACAAGGTGATTGTTGAGGAAATGTTAGATATTTTTAAAGAATATAACAAAATAATTAATATTGATAAAGATTAATATGAAGTATTTAATTGCAATTGATAGTGATGGTACATTAAGACACTCTGATGGTTCTATTTCTAATAAAACAAAAGAAATAATAAAAAAGGTAGTAGATTGTGGAAATACTGTTGTTATTTGTACTGCAAGACCTAGATATCACACATTAAAAATTTCATGTGAAGTTGGTTTAAATAAATACTTAATTTCATCTAATGGCACAGAAATTTATGATAATGTTAATAAAAAAAATATTTATTGTAAATATTTACCTAGAAAAGAATGTAAAATGATTTACCAGGAAACAAAAAATCTTGGCCTAAGAGTTATGTTTGTATCAGAAAATACCGAATATGTAACAATGTTTACTAGAAATGATTCACAAATTTTATTAGATGATAATAATATTGATAAATTATTAAAAAAAGATATAAAGCAAATTATGATTATTAGCAAAGAAAAAGAGCTGGTTAAAAAATATAAATCATCTATTGAACGCAAATCTGATTTATGCGTTGTTGACTCATCAAGAGAAGACAAAGAAGAATTGTGGTTTAGTGTGATAAGTTCAAATTCATCAAAAGGTAATTCCTTAAAGATATTAGCAGAGTATTTAGGTATTCCTATTAAAAATACTATAGCAATCGGTAATGATAACAATGATATATCTATGATTGATATTGCTGGCATTGGAGTTGCAGTTGATAATTCAACTGATCAATTAAAAAAACATGCTGACTATATTACTAAAAGTAATGATGAAGACGGTGTGGCTGATTATTTAAATAAATTTTTGAATAATAATTACTAAACAAGAAAAATTCTTGTTTTTTTCATATTCCCTAATAATTTTAATAAAATTAAACGGGAGGTATATATGAAAAAAATAATAAAAGAATTAAAATTAATAATCAATAAAGAATTATATCAAAAAGGCGAAATTACTTTCGAAGAATTTAAATTAGCAAATGAAAAGATAATGAAAGAAAAAGAAAATGAATATTGTAAAAACTAGAAGTGAGTTATTACTTGGTAAAACCATTTTTGATATGAATTTAAATGTTGGTTATTATGCAAGAGTATCTACTGATAAATATGATCAATTAAATAGTTTAGAAAACCAATCTAATTATTTTAAAGAAATGATAAATGAGAATAAGAATTGGAATTTAGTTGGAGAATATATTGATGAAGGTATAAGTGGAACTAGTATAAAAAATAGAGATAATTTTTTAAGAATGATTGAGGATTCTAAAACTGGTAAACTTGATTTAATAGTTACAAAAGAAATATCTAGATTTTCTAGAAACGTAATAGATAGTATAAAATATACAGAAGAACTTTTAAATAATGGGACTGTTGTTTTCTTTATAAGTGATAATATAAATACTATCTATCCAGATAGTGAATTTAGATTAACACTTATGTCCAGTTTAGCTCAAGATGAGGTTAGAAAACTTTCTGAAAGAGTTAAATTTGGAATTAAAAGAATGATAAAAGATGGGAAAGTAATTGGTGGTAATTTAACTGGATATTATAGAAAAGATGGAAAAATGATTATTAATGAGGAAGAAAGACCAATTATTGAAACTTTATTTAATTTGTATGTGACCGAAAAATATTCTTTCGAAAAAATAGCGGACATTCTATATAAAAAAGGATATAAAAATAAAAATGGAAAAGTCTATTCTGGAACTACTTTAAAGAAATTTTTAACTAATCCCAGATATAAGGGCTATTATACAGCCAATTTAACAAAAGTAGAAAGTTATAAGACACACAAAAAAATTAAAGTACCAAAAGAGGAACATATAATTTATAAAACTAATTTAATTGAACCAATAGTATCAGAAGAATTATGGGATAAAGCAAACTTGATTTATGAGAAAAAACATAAGACTAAAAATATACATTTAACAACTAATCAAAAAGTAATAGATGAATCTAGATATACATTTAAATTAATATGTAATGAACACAATGAAATATTTGTAAGATGTGCAGGATCAAACCGAAGAAGTAATCCTACTTGGGTATGTAAGAAATATAAAAATGAAGGAGTTTTAAAATGTGAATCATCAATTATTAGAGAGAGAAAACTAGATGAATTAATGGTTCATATAATTGGTAATTATTTAAGTAGCAATCTAAATAAAATAGTTATTGATATGACTAAATTATATGAAAGTGTTTTAATACAAACAAATAATAAATCAAAAATAGATTTAGAAAAAAGACTTGAGGAATTAAATCATCATAAAGATAAATTGATTAATTTAAATTTATCTAAAATTATTTCTGATGAAGATTTAAAAAATAAACTGAACAAAACTGAAGTAGAGATAAATAAAATAAGTACTGAACTAAAAAAAATAAAAGAAGATATTGATATATCATCAAACATGAACGATATAGAAAAAGAAATAAAAAATATCATAAATGTTAAATATAATCTAAACACTTTTGTAAATTTATTAATAGATAAAATTATTGTTACAAAGTTAGATACTAGATATAAAATGATTTTAAAAATATATTTTAAAGATGGAAATATAAAAGAAGTTTTATTTGAAAATTAAATAATATGTCGAACTTATTTTTTTAGCCAGAAATCCCGCTCCCGAGAATCCGGGTTTTGTAAAAATGGGATTGACACTTGGTAAAGAGAAATTATTCTCATATCTTGATTTGTTTGGATTTGGTTCTAAAACGGGTATTGATTTAAATGGTGAGAGTGATGGTATAATATTTAGTTTGAATAAAGTAGGTGATTTGGAACTTGCAACAACAGCATTTGGGCAAGGGGTTAGTGTTACTCCAATTCAACAAACAACAGCAGTTAGCGCGGTTGTCAATGGCGGAAAGCTTTATACTCCTTATATTGTTAAAAGCTTTTCGGAGCCTGAAACCAATAGTATAATAAAAGAAAATTCACCTAAATTAGTTAGAACGACAATAAGTGAAGAGACCTCTAAGAAAATGAGATATGCCTTAGAAAGTGTTGTTGCTCGTGGCGGAGGAAAATATGCATATATTGATGGGTATAGAGTTGGCGGTAAAACTGGTACTGCCCAAAAGGTACAGAATGGTAAATATTTAGTAAACAATTATATTATGAGTTTTATGGCCGTTGTTCCTGCAAATGATCCTAAAGCTATTCTTTATATTGCTATTGATAATCCTAAAAATACTGCGCTTTTGTCTAGTTATACAACTGCACCTGTTGCTAGGAGAATATTACTTGATATAATAGATGCCTTAGGAATAGAAAAACAAGAAGGTGGAATAGAAAAAGTACATCAATGGGATGATCCTACTTATGTTGTGGTTTCTGATGTTGTTGGACTTTCTGCTAAAGAGGCTTCTAAAAAATTATATCCTTTAGAAGTTGAATATTCAGGAAGCGGTAGTAAAGTGGTTGAACAGTCACCAGTTGCAGGGACAAAGGTCGATTCCACTTCTAAGGTAAGATTAATGCTTGGAGATTAATTGTGTAAATATTTTGTAAATTAATACAAATTAGATATCTTTTTTATATATTTATATAGTATAATTTTGTTACAGATTTGGAGTGATTATTTTGGGTATACTTTTATTAACAAAATCTATGTTTGCTATTATGATAGGCTTTTTAACGTCTGTTGTTTTAGGCCTTATTATGATTCCGTTATTAAAAAAAATGCATGTAGGGCAAAGAATCAGTGTATTTGTTGGTGACAATCATAAGAAAAAAGAAGGTACGCCAACAATGGGTGGATTGATTTTTATATTAGCAACCTTTATTACTACTTTTATCCTGATTGTGACTGACAAGATAGAATTTACAACTAATTTAAAGATAATATTATTGGTATTTTTTGGATATGCTTTTATAGGATTTTTAGATGATTATTTAAGTTTAAAACATCACGATAACGAAGGACTGACTACTTTTCAGAAATTGTTGTTGCAGCTTATAATTGCACTTGGATTTTTCTATCTTTATATGAGTAATGGCGGACAGACTGCATTAATAGTTTCTACATTAGGAATTCATATAGAAATGGAATGGTTTTATGGGGTGTTCTTATTATTTGTGTTGGTTGGTGCAAGTAATGCAGTTAATCTTACAGATGGATTGGATGGGCTAGCCGGTGGATTATCTGCAATAGCGTTTATCGCATTTAGTTTGATTTCTTTAGTAGTTGGCTTTGAAGAAATAGGGATATTCACATTTGTACTTACTGGTGCGGTAATGGGATTTTTGATATATAATACTTATCCAGCAAAGGTATTTATGGGAGATACTGGTTCATTAGCATTAGGTGCGGTAATGGGAGCAGTTGCGATAATTACTCATAGAGAAGTAACTCTTCTTATCGTAGCAAGTGTATTTGTTATAGAAACTCTTAGTGTAATACTTCAAGTTTTCTGGATTAAGGTGTTTAAAAAGAAATTATTCTTAATGACACCGTTGCATCATCATTTTGAAAAATTGGGATGGCATGAAAGAGATATTGTAAAACTTTTCTGGGTAGTTGGACTAATACTAGCTATGGCTGGAATATTCTTTGGAGTTTGGTTATAAGATATATAAAGGTGGTTTAATGAAAAAACGAATCTATATATATCTTTTTTTTGCGACTTTAATATTGGTTTTATTTGGACTTGTAATGATATATTCTTCTTCATATATATGGGCCGAATATAAATTTAACGATCCTTATAAGTATGTTAAGCAACAAGGATTATTTATTATAATAGGGACATTTTTAATGATAGTAATGAGTAAGATCGATTATCATATTTATCAAAAAAAGTCTTGGCCAATATTTATTGTGTGCTTAATACTTTTAGTTCTCGTTTTAATACCAGGAGTGGGTAGTGTTAGAAATGGTAGTAGAAGTTGGTTTGGTATAGGTTCTTTTGGAATACAACCTAGCGAATTTGCAAAGCTTGGACTGATTATTTTAACAAGTAAGTATTTAACTAATTCAAATAAATTTATTAAAGATATTAGAAAAGGTGTAATTCCAATACTTCTTATTTTGCTTTTAGTTTTTGGGCTTATCATGTTACAACCGGATTTTGGGACTGGAATGATTATTGTTGTCAGTATTATAGCTATGTTATATGTTGCGGGAGTTAATATGAAGTTTTTTGTTGGACTTGGAGTAATTGGAGTAATTGGAATAGTAGTTCTAATATTGATTGCTCCATATAGAATGGATCGTATTACTTCTTTTTTAAATCCTTGGAATGATCCTTTAGGAACTGGGTTTCAAATAATACAAAGTTTGTATGCAATAGGACCTGGTGGGCTTTTAGGAATGGGATTTCTAAATTCTAGGCAGAAACATTTTTATTTACCCGAACCTCAAACAGATTTTATTTTTTCAATAATTAGTGAAGAATTTGGAATAGTAGGAATTCTTATAGTTTCTGGATTATTTATCTTTATTTTATATTGTGGTATTAAAACAGCATTAAATTGTAAGGATTCTTTTGGAAAATACTTAGCATTTGGTATGATATTTCAGATTTTGATTCAAACTGTTATGAATTTAATGGTTGTTGTAGGATTGATTCCTGTTACGGGTGTTACACTTTGGTTATACACAAAACTACATTCAAATTTTCCCCTTAAAATAAAGGGTTTTAGAAGATTTGGTATGTAGTTATTTTTTTAGAAAATTATAAAAATTGGTTATAATCATAAAAAATGACAAAAAAATTGCACCTTTTTTTAGGGGTTACTTTCTCATTACAACAAATGTGTTGATTATTTATATCTCTTTGAACGGAATATATAATATAACAACACTTTTTTATTTGCAATATGTTATTTTGTATATAATGACTTTTCGTTAGAAATTTGGTACAATATTTGTAGTTTATAACTTTAATGGAAAGGAGAAAATATGATAAAAGTAATTG
>JAEDKN010000041.1 GCA_016295795.1 Bacilli bacterium | reverse complement strand
ATGGAGCGGACGAGGGGAATCGAACCCCCGTCTTAACCATGGCAAGGTTACATTCTACCATTAAACCACGTCCGCAAAACAAAAAACTGTAATACAGTTTTAATACAAAATGGAGGGCCTAGTCGGATTTGAACCAACGATCAGGGAGTTGCAGTCCCACGCCTTACCACTTGGCTATAGACCCAAATTGCTTGTAAATTAATTTTAACTAAAATACTTATAAATGTCAATAAAAGCTTTTACTTTTTTTTAACGATATGATAAACTGTTTGTATTCGTGAGGTGATATATAGTGGTTGAAGTGATTATTGATACATTAATAGATTCATTAAAATTATTACCATTCTTATTTGTAGTATATTTGATAATGGAATTTTTAGAACACAAATCTAGTCAAAGAACAGAGAAACTAATAAAATCCTCTGGCAAGTTTGGTCCAATTGTTGGAAGTGTATTAGGGGCTTTTCCTCAATGTGGATTTTCCGTGATGGCATCTAATTTATATGTTGTTAGGATAATATCGTTAGGTACTTTAATTGCCATTTATTTATCGACTTCTGATGAAATGTTACCTATACTTTTAACTTCTGGGATGAGTGGAATTAAAATAATTAAATTTATTTTGATTAAAATTGTAATAGGTATGCTTGCAGGGTTGATAATTGATCTATTTATAAGCAAAAAAAATAAAAAACTTAAGACTGAGATTAGCAAGATTTGTGATCATGAACATTGTCACTGTGATGAAAATATTTGGCTATCAAGTTTAAAACACACACTTAGTATTTTTTCATTCATATTGATTATTAACTTTATCATGAATGCAGCAATATTTATGTTGGGAGAGGATAAACTTTCGTCTTTATTAATACAAAATAATTTTATAGGACCAGTGGTATCGTCTTTGATAGGACTTATCCCTAATTGTGCATCTTCAGTAATTATTACAGAGTTATTTGTTAATGGAGCTTTAACTTTTGGCTCTACATTGGCTGGGCTTTTGTCAGCTAGTGGTATTGGAATATTGGTATTATTTAAATTAAACAAAAATTATAAAGAGAATTTTAAAATATTGTTTTTAGTTTATATTATAAGCGTTGTTGTTGGAGTTGTGTTTAACCTGTTAAATTTTGTTATTTAAATAGAAATTATTTGAATTATTTCTATTTTTTTTTACATAATAATAGTGTGCATTAGAAAAAAATAAAAAAATTAGCACTCTCTATTGACATCTGCCAAAAAGAGAGTATAATTATAATTGTCGAAGGGAGGAAGAAATATGAATTTAATTCCAAGAGGTGAAAGTTTCTTTTTGGATGATATGTTTAATGATTTCCTAAATTCTAAAGACACCAACAGTATGAAATGTGATATTTATGAGAAAGATAATAAATATTACATAGAAATGGATACTCCAGGATTTACTAAAGAAAATACAACTATCGAATGTGATAATGGGTATTTAACTGTTAAAGTATCAAAGAAAGAGGAAAATTCTGATGAAGGCAAAAATTACATTAGACGTGAAAGAAGTATGCGCAAATTAGAACGTAGTTTCTATGTTGGAGATGCAGACTGCGAAGCTATTAAAGCAAGCTTCAAAAACGGATGCCTAATGATAGAAGTTCCAAAAGAAGAAAAAATAGAAACTAAAAAGACTATTCAAATAGAAGAGAATTAATTTTCTCTTTTTCATTTGTAATTTTTCTACATATGATGTATACTAAATATAATGTAGTGAGGTGGATTTATGGATAAAAGAATAGTTGAAGCTTTAGAAAAAGAAAAGAAAAGACAACATGATAATATTGAACTTATAGCTAGTGAGAATTATGTTTCTGATGATGTTTTAACTTTACAAGGTAGCATTTTTACTAATAAATATGCAGAAGGATATCCTTCGAAGAGGTATTATGGTGGATGTGAAAATGTTGATATAGTTGAAAATATTGCAATTGAGTATTTAAAGAAATTGTTTGGATGCAAATATGCTAATGTTCAACCTCATAGTGGTAGTAGTGCTAATATGGCAGTGTATCGTGCTTTATTAGAAAAAGGTGATACTGTTATGGGAATGAACCTTTCTCATGGAGGACATTTGACTCATGGACATCCAATTAATTTTAGTGGCATTGATTATAAAATAGTTGGGTATGATGTTGATCCACAAACTGAAGTTATTGATTATGATAAATTATTAGAACTTGCAAAAAAAGAAAAACCAAGAATGATCATTGCTGGTGCTAGTGCATATTCTAGGATAATTGATTTTAAAAAATTTAGAGAAATTGCCGATAGTGTAGGTGCTTATTTAATGGTTGATATGGCTCATATTGCAGGGCTTGTTGCTGCAGGAGTTCATCCTAATCCTATGGAGTATGCAGATGTTGTGACCTCAACTACTCATAAAACTTTAAGGGGACCTCGTGGTGGAATAATACTAACTAATGATGAGGAAATTTCTAAAAAGATAGATAAGATAATATTTCCAGGAATCCAGGGTGGTCCACTAATGCATGTGATTGCGGCTAAAGCACAATGCTTTTATGAAGCCCTACAGCCAGACTTTAAAAATTATCAACAGCAAGTGTTAAAAAACATAAAAGTTCTTAGTGAAACATTAAAGGATAATGGTTTTAGAATTATATCGGGTGGAACTGATAATCATTTGATACTTGTTGATGTTACGAGCGCTAACCTAACGGGCAAAGAAGCAGAATCTATGTTAGATGAAATTAAAATAACAGTTAATAAAAATACTATTCCATATGATAAAAATTCCCCATTTGTAACAAGTGGAATTAGAATAGGATCACCTGCTATGACTACTCGTGGATTAAAAGAAGAGAGCTTTATTGAAATTGGAAATATTATAAGTGATTGTTTACTAAAAAAGGATAGTGTTAATAATTTAAAAAACAGAGTAAAAAAGGTAATAGATAAATGCTCTAAATAAAAAAAGGAATATTATTTTATTCCTTTTTGCATTTTGTAAGAATTTAATATATTTTTTGCTAGGGATGCAATTGTCATTGGACCAACACCACCAGGTACTGGAGTAATAAAACTAGCTTTTTTCCTTATACTTTCAAAGTCAACGTCACCATAAAGCTTACCATTTTCTTTTGTTATTCCAACATCGATTACGACAGCATTATATTTTACCATATCGTTAGTAATTAAATGCTTTTTACCCACTGCTGATATTAATATATCAGCGGTTTTTGTTTTTTCTTTTAAATCTTTGGTTTTAGAGTGACATAAAGTTACAGTTGCATTTTTATTTTCTAACATATGAAATAATGGCATTCCAACTAGAGAACTTCTTCCAACAATTACAACATCAACACCTTCAACGGATATCTTATATTTATCCAATAATTCTAGTACGCCACAAGCAGTACAAGGTTTAAGAGCATCTTTGTTGTTTATTAGAGCTATGATATTTTTATCATTTAGTCCGTCTACATCTTTTAAAAAATTAACTTTATTTTGAATTGCTTTAGGATTTATATGTTTTGGAAGAGGCATTTGGACCAATATTGCATCTATATTTTTATCATTATTTAAAATATCTATTTTATCTAGAAGATCGCGTTCACTTATATTTTCTTCAAATTTTTGATGCAGAAAATTGTATCCTACAAAATTGCACATATTTTCTTTTTGTTTGATATAAACATTGCTTGCTTCATCATTTCCTACTTGAATAACACATAGAGTAGGTGCTTTGCTTAATTTTGAAACTTCAAATTTTAATTCGTTTAGTATCTCTTGTTTTAATATTTTTCCGTCTAATATCATGTGCTTCACCCAAGACAATTTTATATTAATTTAAATTAAATTGCAACTACGCTGGAAATTTTATAAGAACTTTTTAGATTTTAATATATAAGAAATTGGTTCAAATATATATTTTTTTGGGTGTACTTTTTTTATTGTTTATCAATATAATACATCAGGTGATAAATTGAAAAAGTTAAGTGAATTATATGAATGTAATCTTGATATTGAGATAAAAGATATAAAAATAAATTCAAAAGAGGTTGAGAAAGGTGATATGTTTGTTTGCATAAATGGTGTTAATTCAGATAGACATGATTTTATTAGTGATGCTATTGATAAGGGTGCAAGCTGTTTGATGGTTAGCAAGGATGCTAATTATTCGATTCCTTTTATAAAGGTTGATGATGTCAATAATGAATTAGGAGTTCTTTCTAAAAAATTTTACGATAATCCTACTTCTAAATTAAAAACAATTGGAATAACTGGTACGGATGGAAAAACCACGACAGCATCTATTATCAGAAATATGCTTGGCAATGATAAGTGTGGTTATATTGGCACTAATGGTGTTTATTGTAAGAAAGAAAAGAAAACACAAGATAACACTACTCCTGAAATTAATACTATATACAAAAATTTAGATAATTTTGTAAAAAATGATTTGAAATATGCTACTATGGAAATATCGAGTGAGGCGTTGTTTAGAAACAGGACTAATACTTTGGAACTAGATATTGCTATTATTACTAATATAACAGAAGATCATTTGAATGTTCACGAAAGTATAGAAAATTATATTTCTTCTAAAGAAAAAATCTTTTCTCTTTTAAAAAACGATGGTGTTGCAATATTGAATAGTGATGATTCGCATTATGAAAGGCTAAGAAAAAATATAAACAAAAGAGTACTAACATATGGAAAATCTATTTCTTCAGATTTGGTCATCATTGAAATTAAAGAATATGATACTGGTACTATTTTTAGTTTTTCATATGGAGATAAAATATATAAAGTAATAAGTCCTCTGGTTGGTGAATTTAATGTTTATAACTTATCCGCAGCAATATTAGCCTTAATTTGCTTAGATTTTTCTGTAGAAGAAGCAATAGAAAAAGTTGCGATGATCGATAATGTTGACGGGAGATGTGAATTTATTAAATACCCATTAGATTATAAAATAGTGATTGATTATGCTCATACTGCGAATGCATTAAAAAACATATTGACATACTTAAATAAAATAAAAAAATCAAGAATAATTACTGTTACTGGATCTGCAGGTGGAAGAGAAAAAGAAAAAAGAAAAGACATGGGAAATGTTGTTTTATCATTATCAGATTTCGTAATATTTACTATGGATGATCCAAGATGGGAAAATGTAGAAGATATAATTGATGATATGATTTCTGATAATAAAAATACTAATTATACTAGAATATCAGATAGAGAAGAAGCTATAAAATATGCTATTGACTTAGCAAAAAAAGATGACATTATATTAATTGCAGGCAAAGGAAAAGATAATTACATGGCTATAGAAGATAAATATGTTGATTATAATGATTTTGATGTTGTAATGAAATATATAAATAATTGTTAAAAATAAATTTAAAAAACATATGCTTTACTAGGAGTGAAAAGTATGTTTTTAAAATTTTTAAAGTGGATAAAAGAGATATCTTTATTTACCGCCAGTTATTCAAATAATGTTTTTCCGGAACCATTGACAAAAGAAGAAGAAGATATGTATATAGAAAAAGCTAAAAACGGAGATAAAGATGCTAGAAATAAACTTATAGAACATAATTTAAGATTGGTTGCACATATAGTGAAAAAATTTGAACACAAGAACGTAGATCAAGATGATTTAATAAGCATTGGTACGATAGGATTGATAAAGGGAGTTGATTCATATTCTAGTAAACATTCGACTAAGATTACAACTTATTGTGCTAGATGTATTGAAAACGAGATATTAATGTTTTTTAGAACAAATAATAAAAACAACAAAAATATTTCCATTAATGAGTCCATTGGTTTTGATAAAGAAGGAAATGAGATAACTATACTTGATATACTTAAAATGCCAAAACCAGATTTTATTGAACAAATTCATGCAAAGGACAATATAAAGCTTTTAAACAAATATATGGAGAGTTTAAATAAAAGAGAAAAGGAAATACTAATAAAAAGATATGGATTAAACAATAATGATGAAAAAACTCAAAAAGAGATTGCTAAGGAACTAGGAATTTCTAGAAGTTATGTTTCTAGAATAGAAAAGAGAGCTTTAACTAAAATTTTAAGGGAATTTATAAAAAATAAACAAGTAAATAATTGATAAAATTACTGATTATTGTTTAATTTTGTCGAAATAAGATATATAATTATAATTGGTGAGAGTATGAAAGAAGAAGAGGCTGTAGTTTTAGATAAGAAAAATAATAATCATAATCGTAATTATAAGAAATTTTTGATAGCGTTATTAGTATCGGTATCAATTTTTCTAGTTATAGGAATATTATCTATTTTGTTTACACCTAAATTAACCTTAAACGGAGACAATTACATAAAATTAAAACTTAATACGCCATATGTTGAAAAAGGCGTGGTTGCGACTATGAACGGCAAAAATATAAGCAATAAGGTTAACACAAATGGAAATGTTGATATAACTAAGCCAGGGAAGTATGATATAGAATACTCTGTGAAAGAAGGATTTATTACCAAGACTGTTAAAAGAACTGTAGAAGTAATAGACGATGTATTTCCAACAATAGAACTTATTGGTACAAAAAAAGCAACAGTATGTCCTGATTATGAATATAAGGAAGAAGGTTATAAAGCAACAGATAATTATGATGGGGATATAACTGATTCTGTTGTTGTGTTGGAGCGTGATAATTTAATCACATATACTGTTAAAGATAGTAGTAACAATGAAACTATAGTCTCTAGAGAGATAATAAAGCGTGATGATGAAAAACCTACTATTACTTTGGTTGGACCTAGTACTAAGTATGTTCTTTTGAATTCTAATTATACTGATCAAGGAGTACTTGCAGAAGATAATTGTGATAAAGATATATCTAAAAAAGTTGTTTTAAGTGGTAGTGTTGATACTAGTAAAAAAGGAACTTATAAATTAGTATATGAGGCGAAAGATTCATCAGGAAATTCTTCTAAAATTGAGAGAAAAGTTGTGGTTTATGATAAAGCAAGCTCTATCTCTGGTGTTGCGAAACCTGGAACTATATATCTAACTTTCGATGATGGTCCAAGTTCTACTATAACGCCTGGAATACTAAAGATTTTGAAAGAAAAAGGAGTAAAAGCAACATTTTTTGTTATTAATGCCTCTAATAATCTTAATTATTTGATTAAACAAGCATATGACGAAGGACATACTATTGGTTTACATAGTTATACACATAATTACAAAACGGTGTATTCATCTGCTGATGCTTATTTTGATGATTTGAATAAAATAAGTAAAAAGGTTCAAAAAATTACTGGTGAGGAGAGTAAAATAATTAGATTTCCTGGAGGAGGATCTAATACTATCAGTAGAAGATATTCTAAAGGTATTATGACATATTTAACTAATGAAGTTATAAATAGGGGATATCATTATTTTGATTGGAATGTATCTAGTGGAGATGCTGGAGGATCTAATAATAAAGCAGAAGTTTATAAAAGTGTGGTTAATAATTTGAAACACAATCAAGCAAACATTGTATTAATGCATGATTTTGAAAATAATTACAAGACATTGAATGCATTAAGTGATATAATAGATTATGGATTAAACAACGGTTATACATTTTCAGCAATAGATATGACTACACCGCTTGTTACACATAGAGTAAATAACTAATAAGGAGAAGTGTTGATATGAAAAGAATAAAATGGGTAATAGTGTTTTTGATGTTTGTATGGCTTTTACCAATTGAAGTAAATGCTCAAAATTTTACCGCAACACTTAGTGGTACGTCTAAAGCATCTACTGATGATAAAATTGATTTTACTATTAGTATTAAAAGTGATAAAGAAGCAATAGGTTTTGAGGCTACAATAAAGTATGATAATACAGTGTTGGAATTTATTAATATTTCTAAGGAAGATAAATGGACTGGTAATAATATTGTTGAGAGTACTGGAAATAACACCTTGAAATTTAGTAATGCGGGAGTTACTGGAGAAAGCAGTGTTGCAACTTTGAGGTTTAAGGTAAAATCCTCCACTCAAAGTATTACAACAATTACAATTGATGGGTTAAGACTTACATTAAATTCTTCATCTGACGGAGAAGATTCAACTATTCTTACTACTAATAGCATTACTAAGGATATTTCTATTAGATCTGATGATAATACACTAAAAAATATTAAAGTAGATGATAAAACTATAAAAGGATTTTCATCTTCTGTAAAAGAATATACATTAGAGGTTGATTCTTTAAC
>JAEDKN010000040.1 GCA_016295795.1 Bacilli bacterium | reverse complement strand
GCAGCGTTGCGTGATCATAGAAAAATAGGAAAAGATTTAGATATTTATATGTCTCATGATTTGGTAGGTAAAGGTATGCCTTTATGGTTGCCTAATGGTGCGATTATTCGTAAAGAATTAGAAAATTATATATATGAAAAGGAACAAAAAATGGGATATCTTCATGTATATACACCATGTGTTGGAACTGTTGATTTATATAAGACTTCAGGTCACTGGGATCATTATAAAGATAATATGTTTCCATCAATGAAAGTAGATGAAGAAGAATTCGTTCTTCGTCCAATGAATTGTCCTCATCATATGTTAATATATGCTAACAAATTGCATTCATATCGTGATTTACCAATAAGAATAGGTGAATTCGCAACTGATTTCAGATATGAAGCAAGTGGTGCGGTAAAAGGTCTAGAACGTGTTAGATGCATGTGTCAAAATGATGCACACCTTTTTGTAAGACCTGATCAAATAGGAGAAGAATTTAAAAAGGTTGTGTCACTAATACTTGATGTATATAAAGATTTTGGTATAAAGAATTATAAATTTAGATTATCACTTCGTGATCCAGAAGATAAAGAAAAATATTTTGATGATGATGATATGTGGAATGAGGCAGAAGATAAACTTCGTGAAGTATTAAATGAACTAGGTTGTGAATATCATGAAGCTATTGGAGAGGCTGCATTCTATGGTCCAAAATTAGATGTTGAAGTAAAACCAGCGGTAGGGCCTGAAGTAACATTATCTACTTGTCAACTTGACTTTTTACTACCAAGAAGATTTGATTTAAGTTATATTGATTCAAATGGAAACAAACAAGTGCCTGTTGTATTACATAGAGCTATATTTGGTACTTTTGATAGATTTACAGCGTTTATAATAGAAGAGACAAAAGGATCATTTCCAACTTGGCTTGCACCTGTTCAGGTTAATATAATTCCTGTAAATCCAGAAATACATAATGATTATGCAGAAAAATTGTTAAACGAACTTAGAGAGTTAAATGTAAGGGCAGAACTTGATAATAGAAATGAAAAATTAGGATATCGTATGAGGGAATCTCAAACTAGAAAAATCCCATATACATTGATAATTGGTGATAAAGAAGTTGAAGATAATTCTGTAAGTTACAGGCTACATGGTGAAAAAGAAACAACAACATTATCTAAAGAAGAGTTTAAAAAATATATAAAAAATATAATAGATACAAAGACTATGTAAAATTAGTTGTAAAGGTCGGTTAATTCGATCTTTTTTGTTTGCAATAAGTTTGCTTGTTAAATTATACTTAAGATAGGAGGAAGGTGATTATTTGGAAAAGAATAATAACGTTTTTGTAGTAGTAATAATATTTTTAGCAGTACTTTTAGCTTTATCCATTGGATTTAGCGTTTATTATGTATTAGAAGGTAATAAATTAAATTCTAATAACAATATAGAAGAAAAAGAACAACCAGAAGCAGAAGAAGTGGATATGACAAATGAATTAAAAGAAGTAATTCAAAAACGTCTAGGAGAACTATATGGTCTTGTTGATGAATATGGAGATTTAAAGTCTTCATCTGATATTAACACGAAACTTGATAATCAAACAAAACTTAAATTTGTAAATAAATTATATGGTCTAAATAATAAAATCGACGTAGAAAAACATATAAAGGAAATGTTTGGTAGTGATATGACTATAATACATGAAGATATAAAATGTTTATCTGATGATGCTGAATATTTCTTTAGATATGATTTGCAAAATGAGAAATATCAGAAAAATGAAAATGGATGTTATGATATAGGATTAACATTTGGAGACAATGAGTATTTAATATCTAGTATAAAATTTAATGCTAAGACGAATTTATATACTGTTGTAGCTAATGTACAGTATTATGGTAAAACTAGTAATGATACTTATGGGCCACTTAAAAGCGATTTATATGAAGATTATTCAAGGAAGAAAACTATAGATGTTTCTGATATTAAGGCAGAATATGAAAAAGAATATAAATCTGGTGATGAGGTAAATTATTATGCTGAAATTTTCGAGGTTTATAAAGACAGAATACCACAAGGTACATTTACATTTGAAAAAGTAAACGATACATATGCATTAGTTGGAGTAGAGATTTCGAAGGGAGAATAGATTATGAAAAAAATATTTAAATTCTTATTTACTTTTATGATTGCAATAACATTATTTCAATTTACGGATGTTATGGCGGCTAGAGAAATAGATGAAACAAATAAGACTATCACAAATGGAGAGTATGTTGCTAACTATGAAATAAGCGATGGAATATTAAAAATTACCTTTCCAGAACCAACAGAGGAACAAGCTTTTGATGCAACAGAAATTGCCGAAATTTTTATAGAAAATTTTTATTCTAAATTGGATATATGGAGTTTTGGAATGATAGCTGATTATACTTTGGAAAGTGAGTTGTTGGAACTTGAATACCAAGATTTAGTATATTCGGAAGGAACAACATCAATACCTAAGACATTAAAACTTAAACTGATTTCAGGGATGCCTGTTGATGTGGTTTGGGCAGGATTAAAAGAAGATTATGAATCGTTTTCTTATGATACTTTAGAAGATGACCTGGTGTTACCTACAATTCTATTTGATGAGGAAACTGGTATAATTGAAACTGGACTTAACAAAATTAAATATACTCTTGAAGATGGAATACTTAAGCTTGTTCCAAATACAGAAGAAGATAAAATAGAAAAATCAGTTGCTAAAAAACTAGTTGAAGTATATATATATGAAGCTGGGCTTGAATATAATATTTTGCCTTTAGCTGAGATCGAAGGCCAAGATTATGGAGTGACGCTTGAAAAAGATTCTGAAGATGAATCAATATTTAAATCTATGACTTTGAATTTAAATAAAAATGATAATGATCCAGAAGAACTATTAAGTAAAATAATAGATTATGTTAACGAATCAAATGAATTGTTAGATGAAGACGAGTTGGATGATGAAGATTCAAAATCTCAAACTGGTTCTGAAGTAACATCTACAAAAGTAAAAGTAGGAGATACAGCAACAGCTTATTCTAAAATTGCGCTTGTATCAGGTGTTGTATGTATATTGATTGGTGCAGGTGTAATAGCTGTAATGGTAATTAATAATAAGAAAAAAGCATTATAACATAAAAATGTTATGGACTGTCAAATTTGACAGTCTTTTTTTTTATTTTCTTGAAAAAGTATTTACAAAATTAATCTTTAATAGTAATATTAGGGTAGCAGTGGTTGAAAGTGGTGAAAAGTGGGGGATAATTATGTTGATGGGAGAGTATTATCATACTATTGATGATAAAGGAAGAATTATAATACCATCTAAATTTAGAGAAGCACTAGGCAATGACTTTGTGGTAACCCGTGGTCTAGAAGAATGCTTATTTGTCTATCCTAAACCTCACTGGGATAAGATAGTAAGCAAACTAAATCAACTACCTTTCACCAAGAAAGATGCACGTAGTTTTATGCGATTCTTTCTATCAGGTGCTACTGCAATGGAATTTGACAAGCAAGGTCGAATCAATATTACCTCTCCATTGATTTCTTACGCTGACTTAAAGAAAAATTGTGTAATAGTTGGCGTAGGAGATCGATTAGAGATTTGGTCCGAAGAAAAGTGGAAAGATTTCTATGAGGGCAATAAAAATGACTTGTCAGATATTGCAGAAAACTTATTTGATTCAAATTGGATGGCTGGTGATTAATAATGCATATAAGTGTTTTACTACAAGAATCTATCGCAGCACTTAATTTGAAAGAAGATGGTATCTACGTTGATTGTACATTAGGTTATGCTGGACATTCCAGTGAAATTTTAAAGCGAGTAAGAAGGGGTTGTCTTTTCGCCTTTGATCAAGATAGCGATGCTATTAAATATAGTGATAAAGTACTTTCTAAGATTTCAGATAATTATAAAATAATAGATAGTAATTTTTGTTACTTAAAGGAAAAACTAGAAGAACTAGGTATAAATAAGGTTGATGGAATATTATTCGACCTTGGAGTCTCTAGTCCTCAATTAGATGAAGCAGATAGAGGATTTAGTTATCATATGGATGCTAAATTAGATATGAGAATGAACAAAGAACAAAGTTTATCTGCTTATAATGTAGTCAATGAATATTCTAAAGAAAAGCTTACAAAAATATTCTTTGAATATGGTGAAGAAAAATATGCTAGACAAATTGCTAAGGCAATAGAAAAATATAGAGAAAACAAAAATATAGAAACTACTCTAGAATTAGTAGAAATAATAAAGAGTGCTGTTCCTGAAAAAGCAAAAAGAGATAAGCATCCAGCACGTAAGGTTTTTCAAGCAATTAGAATAGAAGTTAATAATGAACTAGAAGTATTAAAAAAAGCATTGTATAGTGCACTTGATATAGTTGATGTTGGTGGTAGAGTAGTTGTTATAACTTTCCATTCTTTAGAAGATAGAATAGTAAAAAATATATTTAAAGAAGTAACAATGATAGATCCAAGAGTAAAAGGTCTTCCTAATATTCCAAAAGAATATTTGCCAGATTTTGAACTTGTTAATAATAAAGCTATAATTCCGTCGAAAGAAGAAATAGAAAATAATAATAGAGCTAGATCCTCTAAGCTTAGGGTAATACAAAGAATAAAATAAGGGTGATTAAAACATGAAAAAGAAAAAACTGATGAAGAAAAAAGTTAAAATGGGTAAATTTGAAAGACTACTTTATGTATTTACTTTTATTTTAGTTTTGGCTTCTCCATTTGTAATTGTATTTTCTCAAGCTACTTTATCTAAGATAAATTATGAAGTAGAAAAATCAAAACAGGAACTAGCTAAACAAGAGAAGAAAAATGAAAGTTTAGTTATGAAAATAAATGAATTGGCTTCACTGGATAAAATTCAAGAGGTTGCAGATGAAAAGGGATTGAGTTATAATAATGATAACATTAAAACAATCGGTGAAGAATAGGAGTCGTTATTATGAAAAGAAAGGTTACTAATAATATAAAGATAAATGCTTTTGTTATTTTAGGAGCCCTTCTTTTTTTTATTGTTATAATTATAAGAATAAGTTATTTGTCATTGTCTACCGAGGTAGATGGAATAAATTTACAAGATTTTGCTAATAAGAGAACTACTAAAACAGAGGTTTTATACGCTAAGAGAGGTTCTATTTATGATGTTAATGGTAATGTTTTAGCGCAAAATGTTTCTTCGTATACTGTAATAGCGTATCTAAGTGAATCAAGGACTACTAATCCAGAAAAACCACAACATGTTGTAGATAAGGAATATACTGCTAAGAAGTTATCTGAAATATTAGATATGGACTATGATAAGGTTTTATCTTATTTGTCTAAAGAAAATGTGTATCAAACTGAGTTTGGTAATAAGGGTAGAGGACTTACTGAACTTACAAAAGAGAAAATAGAACAGTTAAATTTGCCTGGAATAGATTTTATAGAAACACAAAAAAGAAACTATCCATATGGAAGATTTTTATCTTATACTTTGGGTTATGCCAAAGTTAGTTCAACTGAAAATGAAGATGGTACTGTTGAAGATAAAATAGTCGGAGAGCTTGGAATAGAAGCAAAGTTTGATAAAGAGTTAAGTGGAACTGATGGATACAATTACTATCAAAAAGATAGAAATGGATATAAAATTGCTGGAACAAAAGAATTAACGGAAAAAGCAGTAGATGGAAATGACATTTATTTAACAATAGATGCCACCATTCAACTTTTTGTTGAACAAGCAATAAATAAAGCGATGGATAAATATGATGCTGATTGGATTACTTTAATGATGGCTGATGCTAAAACAGGAGCAATCCTTGCTTCTGCTACATATCCATCTTTCGATCCTAATATTAGAGATATAACCAATTACCTAGATTATAATGTTTCATATGCTTTTGAACCGGGTAGTACAATGAAAATATATTCATATATGGCTGCGATGGAAAACGGTGTATATAATGGAAGCGAAAAATATAAATCAGGAGTATATGTAACAAGCGATGGTACAGAAATAGGAGATTGGAATCGTAATGGATGGGGAAATATAACTTATGATCAAGGATTTGCATTATCAAGTAATGTAGGAGTTATAAATTTAATAAAAAAACATATGAACGCTGATATATTAAAAGACTACTATAAAAAATTAGGATTTGGTTCTAAAACAAATATAGAGTTGGCAAATGAAGTGTCTGGGAAAATCTCATTTAAATATGAAACTGAAGTCTTTAATGCAGGATTTGGACAAGGTATTACAACCACACCAATTCAAAATATAAAAGCATTAACTTCTATTTCTAATGATGGAATTTTACTACAACCATATATTATAGATAAAATAGTTGATCAGGATACAGGGGATATTATATATTCCGGTAAGAAAACTGAACTTGGAAGGGTCACAAGTATTGAAACTGTAAACAAAATAAAAGACTTAATGGAGTCTGTAGTAAATGGTAATAGTAGTACTTCTACTGGATATTATTACTATATGGATGGATACGATATAATTGCTAAAACTGGTACTGCACAAATTGCTAAAGAATCAGGAAAGGGATATTACAGTAATCAAATTATTAGAGGCTTTGCTGGAATGTTTCCTAAAGATGAACCTGCTGTAATAATGTATGTTGCTGCTAAAAATCCTAGTAGTACAAAATTGATGAGTCAGATAGTTAAAGAGGTTATAAAGAATACTAGTAATTATTTAAATATATATGATGGTACTAAAGAAGAAGTAAAATCTCTTAAACAATATAAACTTAATTCTTATATAAATAAAAATGTAAGTGAAGCTGAAAAAGAATTAAAAAACAATAAAATGAATGTAGTAGTTATTGGTGATGGAAATAAAATAATTGACCAATATCCAAAAGCTAATGTTACTATAGATGAGTTGGATAAAGTATTTTTAATAACTAATTCTAATGATAAAAAAATGCCTAATCTAATTGGATACAGTAAGAGTGAGGTTTTGGTTTTAGAAAAACTACTTAATTTAAATATTGAGTATTCTGGAGATGGATATGTTTATGATCAGAATATAAAGGAAGGAACTGTATTAAAAGAGTCTGATACAATAAAATTGAAATTGAAACAAAAAAAATAAACCAATCGGTTTATTTTTTATATTGCACGGTATTTATCGTGATCTTTAAATGGATTTTTTGGATCTATATGATCGGTAAATAATATTCCATTTAAATGATCTATCTCATGTTGAAAAGCAATTGCCAAATCTTCTCTAACTCGAAGTTTTATTTTGTTTCCATATATATCGTAAGCTTCAACAGTTATCCTAGCGAATCTTGGAACTATACCTTCAGTTTCTCTGTTAACACTTAAACAACCCTCACCATCTTCAACATATATTTTTTCAGATGAAGTAGAAGTTATTTTTGGATTAATTATTATATAGGTATCAAATTTTCCTTTTTCAATTTCATATACTACTGTAAAATATCTTTTTGGTATTCCAAGTTGAATTGCTGCCATTCCCATACCAGGACGTAAATTATATTTTTCTGCAAGTTCTTCAATTTGGCTGTTTTTTAAATATTCGATCATTTTATCTATAGTATCAAGATCTTCTTTTGACATTGGGAATGTTACTTCTTCACTTTTTTTTCTTAATAATTTGTTTTTTTCATCTAATATATCTTTATTTCTTAGCATAATACCACTCCAACACTGATATTTTAACACAAAATGCTTAAAATGAAAAGAAAAAAAGAGTTTATTAACTCTTTATTAGTGAGCCCATCTAGAACCTAATACAATTACTAATAAGATAAATAATACTAAAATTATTGCATATGAAGAAGTATTATTTCCACAGCATGGATATGATTGATAGCCATATGAAGGGTAACCCATATTTTGGCAACAAGAGCCTCCTCCGCCGTAATAATACATACACATTCCTCCTTTTTTACGTTTTCTAATATAGTTTATTATTTAATTAGAAAATTGCTACTGTATATGACTAAATAATATTGAAAAAATATTTTTATTTTGATATAATTTATTAATAATAGGAGGACTAATATGAGAAAGAAAAATCGTAAGGGATTTACTCTAACAGAGCTTTTAGCAATTCTAGTAATATTGGGAGTTATAGTAGCGATTGCAGTACCAAGTTATAATAATTTGAGTAAAAAGTTCAGAAATAATTATTATGAAAAGTTAGATGAAACTATTTTAACTAGTGCGAAGACTTATTTTAAAGATCATGCAGAAGAAAG
>JAEDKN010000039.1 GCA_016295795.1 Bacilli bacterium | reverse complement strand
ATCATTATTTTATCTTTTTAACATCCATATCTTTTTGTTCTCTTAAGAGTAAATCTTTGAAAAGATTTATATACAGTTCTTTACTTTGCGCGTCTAAATTTTTAAGGCCTTTAATTATTTCGATAACTTGGTTCCAATCTACTGAGGAAATATTCTTAAAATTTGTTATATTTGCTTCTTTTAAAATATCAAAGAAATTAACTATTAATTCTTTTTTCTTCTCATCATCATACTTTTCTAATAGGCGAGTAATCTTAGCTTTGATTTTTTTGCTACTTTCGCTTAAAGTTCCCCGTATTAAGAATGAGCCAAAACATTCCCAAGAGTTACAATCATGTTGTTTAACTCCATTAGCGATAGACTTTACAACAGTATAATTGTCCGTGTTGTTAAGGAGAATTCCTACAACGCTTTCTTCTGGAAGAAACATTTTTAGTTTTGTAATCATATCGTTGTATTCTTTTGAATTATATTCACTATCTTTAAAACCAGGTCCATCATTGTTAAATATTGTTTTTATTCTTTTCTTTATCCTTTTGTTACAATACATAGCGGCTGTCATCGCAAGATTGCCACCCTTAGAGTGCCCTCCTACATAAATTGTATTGTTTTTTAGACTTGCTACTTCGTTTAAATAATCTATTGCTGCTTTTTGTGATAAAGTTGGAAAGATGTATGATAAAGAAAGATTTTCTTTCCAACCGATCAATGTTGAATCGGTACCTTTAAATGAAATATATATTTCTCTAGAGTTCAAATATATACAAATCGCCCCAAATTGTTTGTTGTCATCAACTTCATTTCTATAATTGGAAAGATAACAATTGTTATATCTAGTGCAATTTTCGATAGCTTTTAAATTTTCAATATTGCTTTTCATGAACGGAGAAAGTTTATTACTGTTTCTTTCTTTATTGTTTTCTAAATAAATACTTATTGCATCTTTTAACTTTATTTTTGAATTGAACTTGGAGACTATTCCGTCCCAATTTATATAAGAAATCTCTGAAAATAACAGATTATCCAATTCATTAAATTTATATTCCTCAAATGTAGTATTCTTATAATATTTTAAATAATCTTTAATTGTAGACATTAAAACACCTTCTTTATTTGATTATATCATATATTTTAATATTATATTGAATACGATTTTATTTTATGATATCATTTATATGAAAAAAGTTTCATATTGTATAGGAGAATAAATTGATGTCAAAAATAAGAGAACCAATAAAAAAGAGTTCGATTGAAAAAAAGAACAGAATAATAGAAAAAGGTTTTGAACTGATGTGCGACAAAGGTTACTATAATGTAAATTGCATTGATATTGCAAAATATGCGGGTGTTTCTACTGGTATAATATATCAATATTTTGAAAACAAAAAAGCAATTTTCTTAGCAGGAGTTAGAAATTATTCTGATGAGATAATTCTTCCAATCATTGATATACTGAACTTAAAAGACATAAAAACAAATTTAAAAGAAATAGTTGAAAAAATAATAGATAATTTTATCAATTCACATAAAATTTCAAAGAGAGCTCATGAACAACTTATGGCCATGAGTCATATGGATGATACAGTATCTAATATATTTAATGATAGAGAAATTGAACTTACAAAAAAAATAGTAAAATTACTAGAAGAAAATCAATTCAATTCAGATAACTTGGAAGAAAAGGTTCATATTTGCATTGGAATTATAGATAATTTTTGTCATGAAGTAGTTTATCATAAGCATGAGTTATTAGATTATAACAATATGAAAAAAGAAATTATCAAAACAATTGAATATTTATTAACAGGAGGAAAAGATTAAAATGAAAAAGTGTAGATATAGTATTATTAATTTAGATTGTGCTAATTGTGCAAAAAAGATAGAAGATGAACTAAATAAACTGCCACAGTTTAATAACGTTGTAGTAAATTTTTCTACGTCAAAGATCTCATTTGAAAGTGATGAAGAAGAAAGTTTAGAATATATAAATAAATTAGTAAAAAATATAGAAGCAGATGCTACTGTCGTTGATATATCTTATGTCAAGGAAAATAAAGAATATCATTTGTCTAATTTGATTATAGGGCTAGTATTAGGATTAATAGGAGAATTAATTGATATTCCATTTAATATAAATAAAATTTTGGTTTTGTTAGGATATGTATTTTTATTATATAGACCATTTGTTAATGCAGTTAAAACATTAGTTAGAAATAAGACAATAAATGAGAATGCATTGATTAGTATTTCATGTATAGGTGCATTACTTCTTGGAGAAACGCTAGAAGGTATAATGGTAGTATCACTATATATAATAGGTAAAATATTAGAAGAAAAAGCTATAAACAATACAAGGAAGTCAATAAAAGGGTTGCTTGATATAAAGCAAGATTATACAACTAAAATAGTAAATGGTGAATCTATTCAAATTGATGTTGAAGAAATAGAAAAGGGAGATATTCTAATAGTAAAAAAAGGAGAGAAAATTCCAACTGATGGAGTTGTTATAAGTGGCAGTAGTGTACTTGATACTTCAGCTTTGACTGGAGAATCAATTCCGATTAACGTAGAAAAAGATGATAATGTTTTATCCGGTTCAATAAACTTGGATAATGTTATACAAATGAAAGCTACAACCGAGTTTAAAAATTCTATGGTTTCTAAAATATTGGAATTAGTAGAAGAAGCAAGTGATAAAAAAGCTAATACTGAAACTTTAGTTGCTAGATTAAGCAAGATTTATACACCTGTAGTACTTATACTTGCAATTTTAACTTCGATAATTTTAACTATATTTACAGATATTGGTATAACTAAAAGTATATATAGGGCTCTTACATTTTTAGTAATTTCATGTCCTTGTGCAATAGCTATATCTGTTCCTCTTTCTTATTTTACAGGGATAGGAGTAGCATCTAAGAATGGGATTTTAGTAAAAGGAAGCAATTATTTGGATAATTTATCTAGAATAAATAAGATAATATTTGATAAAACTGGGACGTTAACTAACGGAAGATTTGATGTTAAAGAAATAAAAATATATGATAAAAAATACAAAGAAGAGGATATAATAGAAATATTATTAAAAGGAGAATCACTTTCAAATCATCCTATAGCTAAATCATTAATAGAGTTTTTTAATAGGAAAATAGATAGTAAGGATGTTAAAGAATATAGTGAATTAACCGGCAAGGGAATTAAATATAAAATTGGAGATAAATCTATAAAAGTCGGAACTGTTAAGATGTGTGATAATTGTAATATGGAAGCAAATCTTCATTTAAACATAGATGGTAAACATGTAGCTTCTATAATTATAGATGATGGAATAAAACGAAATGCTAAAGAACTAATAAGTTCATTACGTAGTAAAGGAATAAAAACGTATATGTTTACTGGAGATAAAAAAGATGTGGCTTTAGAAATTGGCAAGAAGCTTAATATTGATTATATAAAATATGAAATGTTGCCAGACGATAAGTATAAAGAATATGAAAAAATTAAAAATCAAGATGACATAATAGCTTTTGTTGGAGATGGAATTAATGATGCACCAATCTTAAAAAGAGCAGATATAGGAATTTCTATGGGAATGGTAGGTTCATCTTCTGCGATAGAAGCCTCTGATATTGTAATAATGACTGATGATTTAGAGAAAATAGATAGAGGTATTGAAATATCAAAATATACAAATAAAATAATAAAGCAAAATTTAATATTTGCTGTTTCTGTAAAAATAATAATATTATGTTTAAGCGTATTTGGCGTAGCTACTATGTGGTCTGCAGTATTTGCTGATACTGGGGTTACATTAATTACAATATTAAATACACTAAAAATTATCAAAAAGTTCAATAAATAGTTTCTTTTCTAATAATTTTAATATATAATTAATATAGAGGTGAAGAATATGTGGTGGATTATAATTGTAATATTAGTTTTATTAGTTTTATATGTGATTAGTGCATATAACGGATTGGTAAGAGAAAGGAATAAGGTAAAAGACCAATGGGCACAGATTGACGTTCAATTAAAGAAAAGAGTAGATTTAATTCCTAATTTAGTTGAAACAGTAAAAGGATATGCAAAACATGAGAAAACTACATTTGAAGATGTAGTAAAAGCAAGAAATGCATTTGCTTCTGCTAATACTGTAGCTGAAGAAATTGAAGCAAATAATCAAATTACAGGAGCATTAAATAAATTGTTTGCTTTGTCAGAATCATACCCAGAACTAAAGGCAAACGAAAACTTTCTTTCTTTACAAGCTGATTTAAAAGATATTGAAGAGAAAATTTCATATGCGAGACAATTCTACAATGATACAGTATTGACTTATAATAATAAAGTGGAAATGTTTCCAACAAATATTATTGCAAATATATTTGGGTTTAAACAATCAGAATTCTTTAAATTAGATAATGAATCTGAAAGAGAAGCGCCAAAAGTTAGCTTCTAAGACTTGCTTTGGTGAGTCTTTTTTTGAAGGAGAATATATGAAAAGATTAAAGTTCTTTGTTGCTAGTTTTATTTTTATGCTTATGCCCATTTCTGTATATGCAAATACTTCTACTTATTATATTGAGGCTAATATAAAAGAAAATGGGGATATGGAAGTAAAGGAATTAAAAGTTCTTGATGGAAGCTATAATGGTGTATTAACTACATTAAGATATAAAAATACTGCTTTACAAATTTTTTCTGGTGTAAAAGATGATTTTGAAGGTAGTTCTATATATAATGCTTCTGATTTAGTTGATCTAAGAGTATATGATGTGAATTTTAATAACAAAAGTTTTAATTCTATTAATAATATTAATAGAGAATTTGATCTTGTTAGTTATGCTGAGAAAGGTGATTATGGAGTATATACAAAAACATATGATCCAGAAGGGTATGATTTAGCTATCTATTTACCTTCCAGTTATAAAAAAGCATCACTTGTTACTTATACTTTAAAAGATGTAGTTGTAGTTCATAATGATGTTGCAGAAATAGCATGGGATTTTATTGGTACTGATTATGAAGAAGATATTGATGATTTAAAAATAGTGGTTAATTTGCCAAAAGAAAGCAATGAATTAAGAGTATTTTCTCATGGGCCATTAAATGGAGAAAATAGAATAATAGATAAAAGTAGTGTGGAATTAACCTATCCTTCTTTATATAAGTACAATGCAGTAGACATGAGAGTGGTGTTTGATAAAGATATAGTGCCAAACGCAACAAAAAAATCTAATATAGATGGATTAGAATATATATTGGAAGTAGAAAAAGAAAGGGCCGAAATTGCTAATGAAGAAAGAGAAAAAGCAAGGCGCCAAGAAGCTATTATAAATGGTATAATAACTTTCTTGAAAGTGTTGAGTGTAGGTTGGTTAATAGGCTTGATTATAATTGTTTATAAAATATATAACAAATATGATAAAGAATATAAAAGTGAGTTCAACGCAAAATATTTAAGAGATATTCCATCAGAATATCCACCAACTACAGTAAGTTATTTGATGTATAAAACAGTTAATCAAAATAGTTTTATCGCTACCATATTGGATTTAATAACAAAAAAAGTACTTATATTAAGTGAAGAACAAGTTAAGAGTAAAAAATTATTTTCTAGTAAAGACAAAAAAAATTATAGATTTACTTTAAACAAGAATGCAGATTTATCTAAATTAAATCCTGCAGAAAAAGAAATAATAGAACTTCTTATTAATACTATTGGTGATAATAATAGCGTAACAGTGGAAGAGATAGATAATTATTCGAAAGAATACAGTGATGCAAAAAACTTTATGCTTAAATATGATACTTGGCAAAATAGTGCGACTTCGATTGCTTTAAATGAAGAGTTTTATGAAAATGTTTCATCAGCTAAAACAAAAGGTGTTTTATATAGTGTTATAATGCCAGTTATTAGCATATTGAGTTATGCATTTAATTTAAATCTAGGATTTGCATATACGTTTAATTTGTTTGCGGTAGTTGCTATTTTCTATTTTTTTACTATTAATAAGAGAACTAAAAAAGGGAATGAAGAATATAAGAAATGGAAGGCGTTGAATAATTATCTAAACGATTTTGGAAGGTTAAGTGAAAAAGAATTGCCAGAAATTGCTTTGTGGGAAAAATATTTAGTTTATGCAATGGTGTTCGGAATAGCTGATAAAGTACAGAAAGCGATGAAAGTTAATCTTCAAAATATGAATTATGATGATAATACAATGTTTACTTATTTATATTTTGATAATTTGTATTTCTATAATACTTTAGCTAGAACAGTTAATAATAGTGTTTTAAATGCAAGACAAACAATTTCTAGACACGAAATGGCTTCATCATCAAATAGTAGCAGTGGAGGATTTGGTGGTGGATCATCCTTCGGAGGCGGAGGCTTTGGAGGAGGCGGAAGTGGCGGAGGCCGTTTCTAAACTTGACAAAATTACTAAAAAATGATAATATATGCAAACGTAGTAAATTAGTAGTAAAATAAAATTGTATGTTATTAAGTAAGGGGAGAAAATTAAATGGACAACAATAAAATGGTTGAAAAAAATAACTATCAAAATATAACATTGACAGAAAGATATAAAAAGTTTTATTCTGAAGAAGCACTAAATCTACAAGTTCCAAATAAGACTATATATGATTATCTACTTGATTCTGCGAAATCTAATAGCAATGTAACTGCACTTAATTATTTTGACAGAAAAATAAGTTATGGAGTACTTGCTAAAAATATTGAATCGGCTGCCAATGCATTTGCAGCTATGGGAGTAAAAAAAGGGGATGTTGTAACTCTTTTAATGCCAACTGTGCCTGAGACAATTTATTCTTTGTATGCACTTAATAAAATAGGAGCAGTTGCACATTTTGTTGATCCAAGAATACCTGCAAAAACAATAAAACAAGCAATTACTGAGACGGAATCACAATTAATTGTTATAATTGATTTATGTCATCCGAAAGTTGATAAGATAATCGATGAAACTAATGTAAGTAAAATTGTGTCTGTTTCATCTGCTGACTCATTACCAATGCTTTTAAATGCAGGTTATAAGTTAAAGGAAAACATATCATATGTAAAGGGAAATTCAGAACCAATTCCAAAAAATAGTGTTTATATAAAATGGCATGATTTTATAAAGAATGGTAAGTATACGAATAGTGAAACTTGTTCTTTTGAAAAAGATACACCAGCTGTAATTGTTAGAACAGGTGGAACAACAGGTGTTCCAAAGGGTGTAGTTTTATCTAATGAAAATATTAATTCGGTAGCATTAGAATACAAATATTGTGGTATAGAAAATAAACCGGGGCAAGTATTTTTGGATATCATGCCACCATTTTTGGCCTATGGATTAATTGCTGGAATTCATATGCCATTGTCTTTAGGAATGACGAATGTTTTAATACCACAATTTGATGTAACAAAATTTGATAAATTACTATTAAAATACAAGCCTGCACATTTCATGGGCGTACCAACTCACTATGAGCCTTTATTAACATCAGACAAATTAAAAGACAAGGATTTATCATTTTTAATTAGCCCAGGAGCTGGAGGCGATACAACAAATATCGAGTTAGAAAAGAAAATAAATTCATTTTTAATGGCTCATGCTTGTGAAACTAAATTGGCAAAAGGATATGGAATGACTGAATTGTCTTCTGCAGTTTGTGTTTGTATAAAAAATGAATGTAACGAATTAGGAAGTGTAGGAATACCTTTGCCTTTAGTAGATGCGGAAATTCGCAATCCAATTACTAAAGAAAGAATAGAAAATCCAAATGAAATTGGAGAATGGTATTTTTCTGGTCCGAGTGTTATGCTTGGTTATTTGAAAAACGAAGAAGAGAATAACAAAATATTCTATATTGATGAGAATGGCAAAAAGTGGATAAAAACAGGGGATCTTGGGTATGTTAATGAAGATGGTTTGTTTTTTCATCAAGCTAGAAGCAAGCGAATGATAATAAGACCTGATGGTCATAATGTTTTTCCATCTACTATAGAAAATGTTTTGGCTATACATCCAGCAGTTGCAGAATGTGCTGTAGTTGGCGTTAATAGTATTGACAATCAACAGGGAAAATTACCAAAAGCAGTAGTAGTTTTAAAGGATGACTTTAAGGGATTTGAAGAAGAAGTCCAGGGAATGTTAGAAAAATTATGTAGTGATAACTTACCAGAAAGAGACGTGGCATATTATTATGAATTTGTTGATAAAATTCCAATGACTCCTGCTGGAAAGGTAGATTTCAAAGCACTAGAATCAACTGGAATCGAGAAAGCAAATTCTAGTGATGTAAAGATAACTAAGCTTATAAAAACGATAAAATAAAAGGTTTTATCGTTTTTTTTTGAATTATATGCTATAATTAATTTAAGTAGGGTAAGGGAGAGATGAATAATGAGTGTTGGTTTCACGTTTTCTGCATGTAGTTTGTTTTATAGTGTGCTCTTAACAATGACTTTTTTTTCAAAAAAAAGAATACAAACACTAGAAAATAAGATATATGGATATTTAATAGTGAGCAATTTAATTGGAACTATATTGGCTGTTAGCTGTTATTTCACTATAATAAATAGAGAGTCTATGTTAGTGATAAATGATTTGATATCTAAAGCATTGCTGATATACTATTTAACTTGGATATCGTTTTTTACAGCTTATATCCTTGTTATTTCCTATAAAAAAGAAAATGCAAGCGTCGAAGAACGTCAAAAGCATTATCAAAGCGTTTTTAATATATTAACAATTGTATATTTATTGATTTCAATATTGGTTTTTGTTTTACCTTTAAATTATTATAGTAAAGGTTCAGTTGCATATTCTTATGGACCAAGCGCAAATATTTTATATATACTTATTCCAGTATATATAGTCGTATGTCTTGTTGCTATGTTTAGAAATTTTAAAGAAATAAAGAGTAAGAAATATCTTCCTTTGTTTGTATTTATAACTATAGGCACTATTGTTATGATAATTCAAAAATTAAATCCTGGATTACTATTGATGACATCGATGGAAACTTTTGTTACATTTTTAATGTACTTTACAATAGAAAATCCAGATATAAAGATGATAGATGAATTAACTAAAGCAAAGGCTATGGTTGAGAAAAATAATAATGATAAATCAATATTTATATTTAATACTGCTCAGCAAATAAGACATCCATTAAATATGATTGAACAAAGAACAGAACAAATATTGGAAGATGATAATATAGAAAGCATAAAAGAAAAAGCAATTGATATAAGAACTTCAGGACAAAAAATATCTTATATTTTAAATGGAGCGATGGATGTATCAACTATGGATGCAAAGAAAATAAAAATAGTAGAAAATCAATATAAAATAGCTAATCTATTAAATGAGATAAGTATAAAATCTGAAAAAGAAGCAGCAAAGAAAAATTTGGAATTTAGAACTAATTTTGACGAGGCAATGCCAGAAATGTTGTATGGCGATTCAATAAGATTAAAACAAATAATAAATGCATTAATTTCAAATGCAATAAAGTACACACAAAAAGGATTTGTTGAGTTTAATGTAAATTCTATAATAAGTTTTGATGTATGTAGATTAATTATTTCAGTAAAAGATTCAGGAATAGGTGTAAAAACAGAAGAAATAAATAAGTTGTTCCAAAGTGATAATAAAGAAGAATTAGATTTGGAAGCAGTAGATGAAAAAGATATAACATTAGATATTGCTAAAAAGATGGTAAATTTAATAGGCGGAACAATAACGGTAAGAAGTGAAAAGAATAGAGGTTCTGAATTTACATTGATTGTGGATCAAAGAATAGT
>JAEDKN010000070.1 GCA_016295795.1 Bacilli bacterium | reverse complement strand
TTTAGAAAAAATTATTATCTTTTAGTAATTATTACATCAATAATATATGATTGTTTTGCCGTAGGCAATTTATTGTTGTCTGTACCAGCTTTTATGGTAGTTGCTTTTATTAATATGGAAATAAAAAAACGTTTTTCTAATAATTTATTTAATAATATAATAAGTGTTATAACATCTATCATTATATATGATCTGACATTTCATTTATTACTAGTATCTGTTAATTATCAATCCATTGATTTTTATATGCTTTTTTATAAAATAACTCATTCTCTAATTATTAATATTATATATATTGTAATAATGTTTCTGGTTCTAAAAAATAAAAAGGCGTAATAATTATTACTAGAGGATGATTATTATGAATGAGAGTAAGTTTTTGAAAAAAAGACACAATAACGAAGATTCAAACAAGAGATTTAAAAAATATTTGTTATCTTTTTTCAGCAAAATACTAATTTCAGCAATTATATTTTTAGTAGTATTAATTATTACAAAAAGAGACGATTCATTAAAATCAAAAATAAACGAAAAAGTGTTTAAAACTAATTTTTCTTTTGCTACGGTAAATAAATGGTATAAAGATACGTTTGGAGAAATACTACCATTTGATAATCTTGTAAGCGAGAAAGATGTTTCGGTTTTTAATGAGAAGATTACTTACAAAGCGAATAGCTTATATAAAGATGGAGTTAAACTTACTGTTACAGATAAATATCTGGTACCAATTCTTCAAAGCGGAATTGTTGTTTTTATGGGAGAAAAGGAAAACTATGGGCAAACGATTATTATTCAACAAGTAGATGGAATAGATGTATGGTATTCTAACATAGATGCTAGCAATATAGATTTGTATGATTATGTAGAAAAAGGCACTTTATTAGGGGAGGCAAAAGGAGATTATATATACTTAGTTTTTCAGAAAGATGGGAAGTTTTTAGATTATAAAGAATATATATAAAAAGATTTATTTTCATCCACTTTTTTTAGTAATGAGTTTAACTGCCATTATAACAGGTATATTTAAAAAATATCTATTTTTTACTGTTATTATATTAATTCATGAATTAGGACATTTTACTGCCGGTACAGTGTTAGGTTGGAAGGTGGATAAGATATATATTTATCCATATGGGGGATGTACCAAGTTCTTAGATGGTTTCAACAAATCTTTATTTGAAGAGTTAATAATCTTAGTTATGGGTCCAATGTTTCAAATTATATTTTATTTTATAGTATCAAGATATTTAAATTATAATGATTTTATTGTTTTTAGGAATTATAACTATGCAATATTATGCTTTAATTTACTTCCTATCTATCCTTTAGATGGTGGAAAATTATTAAATATATTATTATCTTTTAACTTATCTTTTAAAAAAGGTTTTTTATTAAGCATATATATATCTATTATTGTATTTATTTTTGTATTTGTAAAATCTAACTCGATTTTATTTTATATAATATTGATATTTTTGTTTTGTAAAATAATTGAAGAATACAAGCAAATCAAATTTTATTATAATAAATTTTTGTTAGAGAGATATATGTATCCGACTAAATATAAGAATATGAAAGTAATAAAGAACATTAATAACTTTTATAGAAATAAAAAACATGTTATTAAATATGAAAATAAATATCTTACAGAAAAAGAAGCATTAAAAAAAATGTTCAACCCAAAAGTGTAAAGTTTACATTTTAGGGTTGACTTTTTTTTACATACTTTGTTATTATGAAAGGGTAATATAATAGATTGGGGGATAATCATGGATAAGAAATCTAAGAGTCAAAAAACTGTAAGAGTAACAGAAAAAAATTTAAAGGATACAAGGGTAGAAAAAAACAAAGATTTAAACAGAAGCGTTAATAAAAATATAACAGATGAGCTTAATGAAAAAAGTTCTTCAAAGAAAACAGTAATAACTGCTTTGGTATTTGCACTTCTTTTAGGAATTTTTGCCTATTTACAAGTTGATAAAAGTATTGAAGATAAAAATTATTCAAATGAT
>JAEDKN010000038.1 GCA_016295795.1 Bacilli bacterium | reverse complement strand
TCTTCATTTAAGTTTGGCATAGTATTAGCAGTAACCTCTTTTTTCCTTTTCATATTCTTATAATTAAAATTATATACTTCTTTCTTAGAAGTTTTATGTTGTTTAGAAAGTGTCTTAAGCTCATCACATATTGCAGATTTACTATTACTAAATCCCTCTCTTGTAAGAACACACTTTATCGTCTTTAAAATTACCATAATATCCATTTTTAATGATAGATTCTTTACATAATATATATCTATATTAATTCTTTCTTTTATACTCAAATTATTTCTACCACTACATTGTGCAAGCCCCGTAATACCAGGCAAAACATTTAATCTTTTCATTTGAGATTTAGTAAAATTTTCTGAATATTCTACTATCCAAGGACGAGGCCCGATAAAACTCATTTCACCTTTTAAAATATTTATCAATTGTGGTAATTCATCCAAAGATAATTTTCTAATCACTCTACCTACTTTAGTAATTTGATCTTCTACAGAAAAATCATATACATCATTATTTGCACTCATACTTCTAAATTTATAGAGTTCAAATGGTACATTATGTTTGCCACTTCTTATCTGTTTAAAAATTACTGGCCCTTTAGAATCCACTTTGATAGCAATTGCAACTAATAAGAAAACTGGAGATAAAATAACCAGAAACACAAATGCAAAGAAAATATCTAAAAATCTTTTAATATACTTTGAATACATATTACTCACCCTTTTTTCTGCTAAGAATAAGCCCAAACACCGATGTTACAGCAGACACAATAATTACTACTACCCACTTTCTTTTATAAGAAGTATCTGCTTCAAATTCTTCTTTATCTATTTCAACCTTTTCTGTTTTCAAAACGTTTACTTTTATTTTGTATTCTTCTTTTGTATTCGATGAAGATGTAACAGTTATAGTTATTGTTCCATCTTTTAAATCACTTATTTTTTGATTTGATATCAATACCTTAGACTTTTCATCTTTAGGAACAGCTTGCAAATCAAGTTCTTCTACGTCTTCAGATAGATTAATCTCATACGTATATACGTTATCTTGCAAATCAATCGTAACTATATCAGATTTTATTTCTTTTAATAAGTTACTTTCTTTTACTTTTTCTGTATTACTGCTTGTCCCAACAGTTACTGTAAGTTCTGTAGGATTTAATTTAATAACTTTTCCAGATGAGGTGGATGCAGTTACATTACTAAGTTTAATAGTACCTTTATTTACTTTTGCTGTTTTTGAAACATCAATTTCAATTGTACCTAACTTAACTTTACCTTCTTGTGGCTCTGTAAAAGTTAATGTGTTTTTAGTTGCATTAATTTTGTTTTTAAATCCAGCTTCCGCTTTAAAACTTGCTGGCACATCATAGCTTGTAAACACTAATGAAAAACTTACACTTTTTGTTTTTTCTTCTAAGTCAGCATATACATCAACTGTACCATTTTCACCTTTTGCTAAAGTTAATTCATTATTATCAAGACTAAGTGCATATGTTACATTTATAGGTATTAAAAAAAGTACAAACATCAATAATACTTTCCTTGCTATCTTCATATTCTCACCATATTAAGTATATAATAAATAATTTCCTAAAGCAACAAAATAATCATAAATTGTCGAAATTTGTCAAAAAAAAGAAGACTTGTAATCTTCTATCTTAAAATATCTATTCTCTTTTTTATTCTGTCCAAACCTAGTAAATTCATTATTTCATACAAATCAGGAGTCATAGACTTAGTAGTTAGTGCTACTCTTATAATCATACTAAAGTCAGCTATACTTCCTTTATAATTATCTGGATTTAACTTATACTCTTTCATATTAGCACAATATCCAGTTTCTTCACAAGCTTCCTTCATTTTATTAAACCAAGTATCCTTATCATCATTAACATCATAATATTTATCAAAATAAAGATCTAGTACACTAATTATCTCTTCTTTATCTATTATATTTTGCCACTGATAGTCTTTATCTTTATCAAAAAACAACTCATCATACATATACCAAATATAATTTTTTATATCAGCATAGGTTGTATAATCTTTTCTTGGTTTCTTTTGAACTCTTTCTATATTTATTATATTCATGTAATAATCTTTATCTTTTTCTATCAAATCTACTAGTTCTTTATCATAAACTTTAGCCCAAGTTAAAGATTTGTCTAAAAGTTCTTCCTTACTCATCTTAGATATTATATCTTTAGATATATTATTTAATTTTTCTAAATCAAATAATGCACCTGATGAAGACATTTTCTTTGGTGAATATTTAAATTCTATAAAACTCTTATCCGGATTAGCAGTATGCCACTCTTCATAATTTGAATTTATTATTGTCATAAGAGCTTCTATTACTGCAAGTGTAGGATAACCATTTTCTTCATAATAACTCATAGATGCTTCTGGATCTTTCCTTTTGCTTATTTTTCTAACAGTTTCTCCCTCTTTTTTTACTATTAATGGAGTATGTATATATTTTGGAGGTTTAAATCCAAAAGCATTAAACATTTCTATATGTTTAGTAACACTAGGTAACCATTCTTCTCCTCTAACAACACATGTTGTATGCATCAAATGATCATCAACTACATGTGCAAAATGATAAGTTGGCAACATATTATCTGATTTCATTATAACATCATCAATATCATTTTCACTTAAACTAAGACGCCCTTTTACTAAATCTTCAAAGATTATCTTTTTATCAAAATCTCCATTAGATTTAAACCTAATAACATAAGGAATACCTTCTTTTATTCTTTTTATTTGCTCATCAACGCTTAAATTCCTACATTTAGAATAGACTCCATAATATCCAGTTCTTTTCTTTCTAGATTCTTGATTTTTCCTCATATCATCTAGTTCTTCTTTGGTACAAAAGCAAGGATAAGCTCTACCTATCTCTATCAATCTTTTTATATATGCATGATATATTTCTTTTCTTTCACTTTGAATATAAGGTCCATACTCCCCAACTATATTTCCTTCGAATTCATATTCATCAGGAACTATATCGTAATGTTTTAATGTATCCATTATAAGTTTTACAGCATCACTTACTTCCCTTTTTTGATCTGTATCCTCATTTCTCAAATAGAAAACACCATTAGAATTTTTAGCAATATTAAAGTCTATTAAAGCTTGAAAAAAACCACCTAAATGCATATATCCTGTTGGAGAAGGTGCAAACCTAGTAACTTCACAACCACTTTCTAAATTTCTATTTGGATATTTTGCTTCATAATACTCCACATCATGTTCCAAATTTGGAAATATTAACTCAGCCAAATCTTTATTTGTCATCTTATTCACCTCAAAACTAGATACATTATATAATACTTTTAAATATTTTTAAACATTTTTTGAATATTTATATATATTAATGTATAATAATTTTTAGTAAAAATTTTTTTATGGAGAAAAACATGAATGAAGAAAATTTAATAAAATATTATAATAAATTTAACGAAGATAAAAGATTAAGTAGAAGACATGGACAAGTAGAATATATTACTGCAATGAAATATATTCATAAGTACTTATCAAAAATGAATAATCCTAAAATATTAGATATTGGTGCTGGCACCGGTAAATATTCAATTGCACTATCAAACGAAGGATACGATGTTACCGCAATAGAATTAGTAAAACATAATCTAATGACCTTAAAATCAAAAAATAGTAATATTAAAGCTTTTCAGGGAAACGCAATTAATTTAAAAAAATTCGAAGATAAAACCTTTGATATGATTTTACTATTTGGTCCAATGTATCATTTAATTAGTGATGATGAAAAACTGATGGCATTATTTGAAGCCAAAAGAATACTAAAAGATGATGGTATAATTTTGATAAGTTATTACATGAACGAATATTGTGTCATAACTCATGGATTTAAAGAGGGCCTTATAAAAAGTTCTTTAGATGATGGATTATTAGATAAAAATTTTCATATAATATCTAAAAAAGATGATTTGTATAGTATGGTTAGATTAGAAGATATTAATAGATATAATAAAAAAGCAAATTTAAAGAGAATAAAAATACTAGCTCAAGACGGTCCTGCTGATTATTTAAGACCAATAATAAATAAAATGGACGAAGAAGAATTCAAAATTTTTATAAAATATCATCTTAAGACTTGTGAAAGAAAAGAACTGCTTGGTGCTAGCAGTCATGTATTAGATATATTAAAAAAATAGATTCTGATAAAACTATATTGCTGGAGATCCTATAAATGAAGATTGACTATCCTGAAAATATAATAAACATAAGACCCCCGCAATCAAGAAAGCAGTTCCTAAAACTTTAATAACATATAATCGTTTTTCCTCTTCTGTTGCTTTAACATAAGCCTTATAATTTCTTATAAAAAAATAAATGTATATTAAAAACGTTACTATTAGTGTAAACTCAAAAATTTTATTTGAATTTTTCCTAAATGTATTATTGTGTGTCTTTAAATATTCTTTATCATTATAATCACCATAAACATTAATAAGGCACAGAATAGCAAACACAACCCATAGGAAATCTTCAAACTTTAAGCGATTTATTTCGCTTGTTATTTTTTCACTATACATATTCAATTATATTCAAGCGATAATAAATTTATATCTGCAAGCTTCAAATATAAGCTTTAATCCAGTTAATCCCCCTATCGCAGCAACACACCAAATAGTCGTAGCAGTATTTAACCCTTTTACCTTATTATTATCAACCGCGATAGTTCCAGCTCCTAAAAAACCGATTCCTGATATTACTTGTGCTGGTATTCTCATCATATCGTCATCATATGAATTAAATGAAGCTGGTACAAACAAAAAAGCCCCTACACAAACTATTATATTAGTCCTAAGTCCTGCATTCTTCCTCGCATTTCTCGTTCTAGCCCTACTAAGAAACTCAAAAGGAAACATATTATTAATCTTAGTAAAAAATAATAATGATCCATTATATCACCTATAATATTATATTTTGCATCTCAACTAATATTATCGTTTTTATAAATATTAAAAAAGTTCAAACACTTACTAATTTTTTATAATCTCTATCTTCTGTTTTTTTAATGTAAATAATGTTATTTTCCTTTTACAAGTAGGACATTTAGTATGCTTGAAACCCCTTTTATCTGGAAGAGGTAATTTTAATATTGTCTTGCATTTCAAGCATTTCTTATAAACATGATTTTTATCTTTTATATTTTTTTCTATAACCTCAAACGGTTTCTTAAGATTTCTTCTTAATCTCAAATAAACTTTATTTTCACTACTTCTCCTATAAATTTTTCTAGAAAAAGATCTATATATGATTATCAATATAGTTAATAATTCTAATATAGTTAATACTATATTGTTAAGAAACAAATCAAATATTAAAAGAAATATGTATAACCAGAGCAAAAATTTATTAAGTTCATCCACTCCATATCTACCATACATAAATTTTTGAATTTTATTGTAGCTTTTCATTTTTCCTCCTATAATATTTATGAAATTTTATCAAGTATTGAATAAATATTACATCCTATTTTCGATAATATCACTATTTAATAGTTTTTCTAAAATTCTTCTTTGAGTTTTGTTACTTATATCATCAAAAATCTCAGATTCAACCATCTCCCAAATCAAAACCCATCCACCAATAGATATTATTTCTTTAAGGATTGAAGTATTTATTAATGTAGAAACAAACAAAGTTATAATACCCAATATCAAAAAGGATAATTGTTTGAAACTATTACGATGATGGTTAAAGATATTATTGTTATATTCTTTTTGTAGCCCTTCTATAATTAATGGTATGCACTTTTCTTGATCTTTAATTCTATTATTTATAATAATCTTAATAGAATCTCCTTTTTTAAAATGTGGAGTTGCCTTAATTATATATTCAATTAATTCTTTAGAAACAATATTTTTATTATACTTTTCAAATAAATCTTCTTTGCTTTCTAAATCAATTTGCAATATCTTTTCCATAGTTTCACCTACCTATACTTTTTTACTAATTCAACTATATCAGTTTTTAATACTTTTAAAAATATAAAAAGAAATATTTCATAGTACTATCAATATTTCTTTATTTTTCTAATTCAACTCTATAATTTAAAACTCGAATAATTGAAAATTAATTCAAAAATTCGAGTTTTATATACATTATGGTGTTCCCGATTGGAATCGAACCAACGACCTATCGCTTAGGAGGCGATCGCTCTATCCTACTGAGCTACGAGAACATATACCAAGATTTAATATCTTGGTTTAATTTAGCTAATAAAACCTATTAAAGAACAATACCTAAGATTATCTTAGGTATGTAAACATCAAAATTAATAGAAAGTTAAAAGCATATGAGAGTTTTGTCCTTGCTTTGTAACTTACTTCGGCAATTGCAACAACATCATCAACAACATTAACTACCCATCCTTCTACATATTTAGGTGGTTTTGGTGCTACAGGGAACATATGAGAAACGATTATATCTTTTTCTTTATCATTAAGGTTAAAATGTTCTGTAGCGTTTTTTAATGCATATTTTGGATGATTTACTAATGTTTCAGCCCTTTGCTTTACATTGCTTTTACTATTGTTTTCAAAAAAGAAATCATGTAAAAGCCCTGCCCTAGCAGCACTTTCATAATCTAGTCCAAATAGTTTACTTAATTTATAAGAATAATATGAAACTCTCAAAGAATGTCCCATTCTATCTAATCCATGATGAACAATTTCTTTTGTCTTAGTAAATTCTTCATTTTCTAATATATCTTGAACAATACTCACATATTGTCTATCACAATACTTATTATCGTCGTTCATTTATTACACCTCTATGTACTATTTTTCCCCGATATGGAACATAATATCATATTTTGACCAATTTTTCAAGTCCCCTGTTTGTAACAAACAAAAAGAGGGTTAAATTATAACCCTCAATCTATATAAACGCTAAACGTTAGCGTCATACTATATATTATGGATTATAATTTAAAATTGTTACTTTTTTATCAAAATTTATTAATGTTTCTTCATAAATACTGATAATTCTTTTTTCATAACTGTAAAACTTTCTTTAACACACTCTATTTTATGTAGTTTTATTTTTTTTATTAATTCATTTCGTTTAATTAAACTCATTTAATAAAGATCTTGAAAATTGATACAATCAAAATTGTAATAAATTAATCAGCATTTTCAAAATGTATGTATTTGAATCATTATATTTTTAAAAATGAATTGTGTTTTATTATCTTCATAACTTTTACAATTAATCACTATCATAAATTTCACTTCCTATGTATATATCATACTAATTCATATTCCCTAGAAATTATCCTATCATCGCTACAATACTCAATTACATATTTATTATCTTTTTTACAGATTATTATTCCTATCGTTTTATCTTGATTTACTTTTCTTAGGTTATTATCTATATAGTTCATGTATATTTGTATCTGCCCAATATGTTCCTTCTTAAATTCAGTTACTTTAAGTTCAACAACCACATAACAATTAAATTCTATATTATACAAAAGTAAATCTATATAGTTATACCTATCACCTAATTTAATCTTATATTCACTATCTATAAAACTAAAATTATTACCAAGTTCTTTCATAAATGAACTTATATCTTCTAGTATCAACTGTTGAAGCGTCTTTTCTGATACTGCCTCATAATTATAATTATTTTTAATTAATATAGGACTCTTTATAAAATCAAAAACATTTGATTCTTCTCTTTTTATTAATTTATTTTTTGTTGATTCATCTAATCTTTCATATTCTTTAGATTTGATTTTTCCTCTTAATTGTCTAATAGATAAATTTTGTTCTTCAGTTATTTTAATATAATATAAAAATTTATTATCATCAAACCAAAGTATTTCACAAAAATGACTCCAACTTAATTTGGCAGACAGTGTCTGCCATTTTTCTGATATTTTATAGAATTGTCTCATATTTCTTAGATTTCTTTGACTATATCCTTTTCCTAATTCACTAATTAATCTTATAGAATACTCTTTGATTATACTTTCACCATAAGTATTCCCTGCCTCTAACAATAATTTGCCCACATTATAATAAGTATTAAGATCACTTCTATTAATTGAATAATTCTTTACTTTTCTATTTATTTCATTATTTATTAATTCTTGTTTTATATCGTTATAATAATTCATTTTCTACTCCTTCACAGGGACTGCAATTTTAACTTTATCTACTTTAAAATTATTTACTAAATTAATTGATATTCTCTAGAAATTATCCTATCATCACTACAATATTCAATTACATACTTATTGTCTTTTTTACAAATTATTATTCCTATTGTGTTATCCTGATTAATCTTCCTTAAATTATTATCTATATAGTTCATGTATATTTGTATCTGTCCAATATGTTCCTTCTTAAGTTCGGTTACTTTAAGTTCAACAACCACATAACAATTATATTCTATATTATACAAAAGTAAATCTATATAGTTATACCTATCACCTAATTTAATCTTATATTCACTACCAATAAAACAAAATGAATTACCTAATTCTTCCATAAACGATTCAATATCTTCCAATATTAATTTCTGTAATACCTTTTCTGATACATCTTCATAATTGCAACTGTTATTAATCAATATTGGATTTTTTACAAAACCAACTACATTTGATTCTTCCTTATCTATTAATTTATTTTTTGTTGATTCATCTAATCTTTCATATTCATGAGATTTTATTCTTTGTCTAAGTTGTCTAATAGATAAATTTGATTCTATTATTATTAAAATATAATAATTAATAATTTTTATATCATTTAACGGTAACAATTCAGAATAATGACTCCATGTTAATTGGTGCGTCATTGTCGCACCTTTTTTAATTAAATTATAAAATTGTCTAAAACGTTTTAAATTAGATACTGTATATCCTTTTCCAAGTTCATTAGTTAATCTACTAGAATATTCTTTTATTATTCCTTCTCCATAATGTTTACCCGCTTCACTCAACATTTTACCAACATTATAATAAGTATTAAGATCACTTCTATTAATTGAATAATTCTTTACTTTTCTATTTATTTCATTATTTATTAATTCTTGTTTTATATCGTTATAATAATTCATATTTTTCCCTTCCCTAAATTAGTTGATATTCTCTAGAAATTATCCTATCATCACTACAATACTCAATTACATATTTATTATCTTTTTTACAGATTATTATTCCTATCGTTTTATCTTGATTTACTTTTCTTAGGTTATTATCTATATAATTCATATAAACTTCTATTTGACCTATATGTTCTTTCTTAAGTTCAGTTGCTTTAAGTTCAACTACCACAAAGCAATTATATTCATAATTAAATAATAGTAAATCTATATAATTGAAAATATTATCTAATCTGATTTTATATTCGCTACCAACAAAACAAAAGGAATTTCCTAATTCAGCCATAAATGTCTCTATATCTTCTAGTATTAATTTTTGTAATGCTTTCTCCGTAACCATCTCTATATTATTCTTGTTTTTAATTAAAATAGGATTAGGTACAAAATCTTTTACATCAAAACTATCTTTAGTTATTAATTTGTTTTTTGTACTTTCTGGTAATCTTTCGTATTCTTTATTCTTAATGATTTCTTCTAATTGTCTTTTTGAAAGATTTCTTTTTGATACTTGCTCAATATAATAATCTATTTTATTATTATTATTTAATGGAAAAAGTAGTCTATAGTGTGATAGTGTTAATTGTGCACCCAGTGGGTGCACTTTTGCAAATAAGTATAATTTCTTAATATCAAATAAATATCTAACACTATATTTTTTACCAATATCTTTTGTTAATTTTACAGAATACTCTTTGATTATTCCTTCTCCATAATTATTTCCGGCTTCTACCAAAAGTTTACCGACATTATAATATTTTTGAATTTCATATTTATTCTTACTATAGTCTTTTATTTTTTTATTTAGTTCATTATCTATAAGTTCTTTCTTTATCTCATTATAATAATTCATAATACTCCTTTCTATGGACTACAAGTCTCAATTTTTAATTTATTATTTTTTATTTTAAACA
>JAEDKN010000069.1 GCA_016295795.1 Bacilli bacterium | reverse complement strand
CGATAAATTGTAATTTATTATTTAATCTTGTTTATTATAATTACCTTTTCTTTCATTGAAATTTTTCCTACTTCGTATCCATATTCCTTTAATTCTTTTTTATATGTTAAAAACGAATGATCTATTTCAAATCCTAATATATTTTTTATTTCATCGTATGATAATTTATAATCATCTTGATTATTATCTGTTATATATTTCCATAAAGGTTCATATTTACTCATATCTTATCTCCTTTATAAATTGTAATTTGAATTATAATTGATTCAGTATGCAATCAATATCTTTTTGTATTAAAGGTTTCATGCTATCTTTGTATTTTGATAAATCTATTTTTTTTAACTTGTTCTCTACTTTTTCTGATAATTCTATTTTATATAAAAGCAAATTATTAAGCGATGATAAACATTGTCTTACAATAGTTGGTTTTTCATCATCTAAAACTTGTAATAAACTGTCTATAATATTGTTTATTTTATTATCTTTATCCCATTTAGACAATTTACAAATAATTCTAAATCCTCGCATTTTAATATATGATTTTTCACTAAACAACATTTTTTTAATATCATCAAAATATTTATATAACAATTTAGATTCATCAATGCTACTTTCTATTTCTTGAAATTTTCTCCATATATCCCATGTTTCTTTACCATAAAATATATTGAATATTTCTTCTTTACTCATTTATACCACCTCTAGAAATTGTAATTTATATTATAGTTTTACGTAACCAATTTTTATAATAATCTAATTGTTTTCCTGTATGAAAATAGTGTTCTCCATCTTCTAATATTGATAATTTGCAGCTAAAATTTTTTGAAAAGTTTTTGATTATATTTTCATCTTGCATATTATCTTTATTTCCATATAAAATATATGTCTTTTTATTCCAGTTAGTTATCGGATTTTCCTTTACATATAGATAATAATCCCAGTATAGAGTTTGTCCGAAATCTGTTTTTACTTCTTGCTTTTCTCTTAATTCATTTTCTGTCGTATTACTCCATAACATCATATTATCAATAATTACCTTCATATTAACAACAGGAGATAGAAAGATACATTGTTCTATATTTTCATTTTTATATGCTAATAGGCTAAAATATGCTCCCATACTACAAGCCCATATATTTACTTCATTATAATTTGATTTTGCATATTCTATAACTTGCTTCAAATCATCTACACAATTTTGTACTTTACATAAATATTTAGTATCTTCTTTTCTTTCTCCATGTTCTGGCAAATCAAAACTTAATAATTGATAACCTTTGCTTACAACTTCTTTTGCTAATATTTTTATTACTTCATCTTCCTTATTAGACATATTTCCGTGTATAGCAATAAATACCTTTGAACTTTTTTCTCCCCATACTATTGATGGAATATCATCTATTTTAATTTTCTCTATTTTCATTGTATTTCTCCTTAAAATTGTAAGTTATCTTTTACATATTTCTAATACTTTTTTCATAGTATTAGCAGTTCTTATTGTGATTTTATCACTTATATTTGTACTTGCAGTTTTACTCCACCAATTTGATTTTCTATAATTTTTTAAATCATAAGACCAAAATATATAATTATTATATTCTTTAATTTTTTCTATATCTTCTTTTGGCTCTCCAATAGTATTATATACATCTTCAGATTTTGTTGGTGGTATTATAAAAATTAAATTATGATATACTTCTTTATTATCAGTTCCCCACCAATTAGGATTATTATTTAATATGTCTTCAAGCTCAAATGCAGTCATAATAAAAACTGGTATTTCAAGATTAAATTTATTTTTTATAATTTTATGAATATCTTTCATTATAGATTCTTTACTATCTATATCACTTTCAAAAATAACATTACCACTATTTAGATAAGTAGAAACATTTTGATATTTATTTTTTTCTAACTCTATTTTCAATTCACTCATTGAAATTTTATTTTTACCACTTATATTTATTCCTCTTAATAATGCTATATATTTCATAATACTTCTCACTTTCAAATTACTATTTGT
>JAEDKN010000068.1 GCA_016295795.1 Bacilli bacterium | reverse complement strand
TCAAATCAAATTTACAAAATAAAAGATAGAAATTATATAATTAGGAGAGCAAAAGCTTTACTAATGACTATAGTTGTAGTTATATTACTAGTTTTTGTGTTACTTATTCCAGTTTTTGGTGATATGATATTTAAAATGATCGCTACGATTGATGGTAGTTCAACTATTAGAAATTTGCTTTTGTCGGCATATAAAATATTGAAATATCCATTTTCTTTTGTATTTATGTATTACATGATAAAGATGCTATATATAATGGCACCTGATAAAAGAATTGAAAGAAAAAATGTTATTTATGGTTCTTTATTTACTACTATCTGCTGGATATTAGTGACACAAATATATTCGCTTTATGTAGAAAAATTTTCGAATTATACAACACTTTATGGAAGCATGGCGAGCATATTAATATTAATGCTATGGTTATATCTTATTTCTTATATCTTTGTTCTAGGAATGGCACTTAACGTTACAAAGTATGAATTGACAAAGGTTAATGAAAAAAACTCGATTGAAAGCAAGTAATGTTATTGGATATATAAATTATATCCTTTTTATTTGAAATTTATAATTAAGATGTTATAATACTGTTGAAGGTGTTAAAATGGTAAGAATAAAAAAAGATACTCAAAATATAGTTATTAAAAGTTTTAAAAAAATTGGAAACAAAATCAAAAGAGAATTCAATAAGATAAAAGAAAATCCTGTTTTATTCTTGAAAGAAATGGGTATCTCTGTTAAAAAATATATCTGTGAGAATAAGTTCTTTTGCTTATTTGTTCTTATAAATTTGTTAAATGCAACATTACTTAGGTTCTTTACTCTTGGTGGTGTAAATACGCTTTTTCAATTTTCTCCATTTATGGCAGATTTATCATTTTTGATTTTATTGGGTGCCCTTGGTTACTTTATGGGAGAAAAGAGAAGAGTAACTTATTATTTAGTACTAAGTTTTATATTAATGCTTTTATGTATTATAAATTCGTCTTATTATACGTTTTATACTTCGTTCGCATCTATTTCGTTAATTTCTACCACAAAGTTTATCTTTGCGGTTGGTGATGCAGTTGTTGAGAATGTAATTAAAATAAGAGATATAATTTATCCGATTTTTTTTCTATTATTAGTAATTTGCTTTATAAATTTTTCAAAGAAAAGAGGCTATAAAAGAGCTAATAAAAAAATTGCTTTAAAAACACTTGTTGTTGGTGGAATTACATCATTAGTGTTTCTATCAACTTTAACAGGAACGGATATTGGTAGATTAGTAAAACAGTGGAATAGGGAATATATAGTAAATAAATATGGGATATATGTATATCATGTGAATGATTTTGTGAAAAGTATAGAACCTAAACTTTCTTCTTTGTTTGGCTATGATGAAGCATTAAAAAAGTTTAATGATTATTTTACTGAAAATCCACCTGAAAAGAAAACTAATGAATATACTGATGTTTATAAGGGAAAGAATATAATAGGCATTCATGCAGAAAGTATTCAAAATTTTGTTATTGGACTTAAGATAAATGGCCAAGAAGTTACTCCAAATTTAAATAAGCTGGCTAGCGAAGGACTATATTTTAATAATTTTTATTCGCAGGTTAGTGTTGGTACTAGTAGTGATACAGAATTTACTTTAGCTACATCTCTTATGCCTTCAAATACTGGAACTGCTTTTGGAAATTATTTTGACAATACTTATATTGCGATGCCCCAACTTTTAAAAGACATGGGATATTATACGTTCGCAATGCATGGAAATAATGCCGATTATTGGAATAGAAGGGTTATGCACAAAACTTTAGGATATGAGCATTTTTATGCAAAAAGTGAATTTGATATAGATGAAACTATAGGTTTAGGTCTATCAGACAGTTCGTTCTTCAGACAATCGGTAGAAAAACTTAAGGTTATTAACGAAAAATATGATAAGTTTTATGGAACATTTATTATGTTAACTAATCATACACCTTTCTCAGAAACGGACAAATATGGTGAATTTGATGTTAGTAAAACCGTAGATGGA
>JAEDKN010000037.1 GCA_016295795.1 Bacilli bacterium | reverse complement strand
TCTTTGCCTCTATAATCTCTATTTATTTCTTTTATAGTATTATTATCTACTATAATTATGTTAAAGACAACATTATCTAATTTTTCTCTTTTACAAAAATCAGTCAACATTTCCTTTAATTCATTTAAATACTCTTGTATTTTTTCTTCTGTTTGATTAAAAATTTCTATTTCCATATTACCTCCAAATTATATAAGCTGAAAACATTAAAAAGCATGCTATTGTCAATATATCTAAAAATAATGACGATTTTAATACTTTAGGACATAAATTACCAATTTTATCTAAACTTTTATATATTAAGTAACCAATCATACCACCTATTACGTTAAGAAGTATATCATCAACATCAAATACCCTTCCTATCGCAAGTTGAGTTGATTCAATAACTAAAGATGCAATCAACACCATGCAGAAAGAATGCTTCCAATCTGTGATTTTACCATAATATGATACAAAAAATCCATAAGGTACAAACATAAGCATGTTACCAATTATATTTTTTATAAAAAGTCTACTTCCAAAAGTATATCGTGAAATTTCTTTAAAAGGTGTAAAATTATTTGTTCCAAAGTTAGAAACATCTTGAAAAGTTACAACTTGGAACAAACATAAAATATAAATTACAAAGAAAAGAGTTAATAATTCTTTATGTAATACAAACGGTTCCTTACTTTTTAATAAATAAGAAAGTCTAAGTGAAGATAAAAGTACAACAGATATTAATATCATAGGCCAAGTCATTTCTAAAACATCCGCAAGTGTATTATCTAATGATCTCCACATTTGATCTGTCATATAATCACCTTTCTTTCTAGATATTATTATTGTACTACTTTTAGTACTTTTTTACAATTGAAAAAGGAATAAGTTTGTTATAGATATCTTAACTACTAAATAAAAAAACATTCAATTTAATTTGAGTGTTTTTAGGTAATATTAATTTTTTTCTTTATTTTCTTCGTTAGGTATAATTATTGATTCTTCTTCTGTTATATTTTCAAATATTTTATAAAAGATTTCAACGCTTATATAATTTTCGTATTCTGTGGTACTAAGAACTCTAGAAGAAATTATTCTCTCGTTTTCAGTAAAATTTTCTTCTAGCTTTTTGTTCGAGAGAGATATTGCTGCTTCTACTGCTTCTTCTGGAGAATATAAGTGTTCGCTTACTATTGTTTCATATTCTTTTGAATAACTAAAACCAATAGGTAATAAATTGTTCTTTAATCCAAATATTTCTTGTTGCTTATAGCTTTTATATTTATCAAAATTAAAAATATAAAAATCTTTATTTAAAAAAGAAAATTTTATAGTTTTTTTGCTTTTACCAGTTTTTCTTTCTTCTCTATAATAATAAGGCATATTAACCTTTGTTTTATACCAGACTTCTGCATATACTACGCCTTCAGCTGGAACCTGATTTTTTATTTCTTCGCCTTTTGTTATTAATCCACTTATTATAATATCTCCTTTTTTCACATAATCATTTACTTTTTTTCTTACTTCCCCCTTACTGGCTTGAATTTTTAGTATTATTCCGTCTTTTTTTGCTACAACATTATGAGGTAATTCTTCATCTTTTGGACTATTTATAACACGCTCTTCAACTTTTATTTTATATTTAACACCACTCTTTTCTATTTCTAACCATTCTAACTTATCTTTATTATCTTCAAGTATCTTTTTTTCTATATTTTCTTTAGTTTTGTAGCTTTTTACCATGTTGTATTTTTTAATTCCATAATTATTTAATTCCTTATATAAAAGATCTCTTATTTCTTTTTTTGAATGTATTACTTCAACGTCAAAAATTACATTTGACAAAAATAACAGATATATATAGCTTATAATAATGCCAACAATAAAAAAATAATTTCTCTTTATAATATCCACTAATTTTATTATTCCATAAAGTCTAGTTACTTCTACTTTATAAATTGTTTTAATCTTTATTAATTTTTCATAATTTTCTTTAGTGAGCTTAAAATATGCACATTTATCATATATTTCCAAATCCTCAATATATATATTGCTTCTGTAAAGCTTTTTTATAAATCTTTTAATATCATTCCCTTCAACCCTTACTTCATAAATGCTTCTAAACACGATCATCACTCCAATTCTACTGAATTTATAATTCCACTTATTAAAATCTCATCATCTAATAATTTTTTTAAAGCTAAATCCTTTCCTTTAATAATTACCATTCCTTCTTCGTGTTTTATAGAGATTCTAGACTTTTCTATAGTTACAATATCTTTATAATTAATTATGTTTATTTTATTTTTATAAAGTGTTACTCTAAACTCATTATCTACTATGTAGTTTCTTATCTCTTTGAACACGTAAATCACCTATTTAAGTATATGAGATAATACTAAAAACAAGTCACAAAATAAAAGAAATAGTGTTTTTATTTACTATTTCTTTTATTTAAATATTTTATAAATTATTGCTATATAACTAAATTAGAATTTACATACTTCAAAATTTAAACAAACTAAAAAAAAGAAACAGCAAATTAATTAATGCTGTTTCTTTCATTGATATAAAAGACCTAACTCAAAACAAATATAGTTTATAACTCTATACACTTTCAAGTCCATTATATTTTCTATATATTATCTTTCTTACCCAATCTATTGGAATAACAGTTAACGCAATACCAAACATTATCATAAACTCTTTAAAAGTTAGTGGAACTGTTCTGAATATACTACCACCATAGTATATAAGTAAAACTTGTACAATAGTTATAAATAACATTATCACTATAAAAACTTTGTTGTCAAATATATTTGCAAATATATCAAGTCTGGATGTCCTAGCATTAAAACTATTAAATATATCTATGAATATAAAAAGTCCAAAAAATGCACTCATTAAGTATCCTTTATCAACACTATCTCTAAAGAAAGTACCTATAAATGATGATTTCAGAAATAAAATACATATTATAGCTGAATAAATACCCGTAAATAATATTTCACTTACCATATACTTGTTTATTATAGATTCATCTCTTTTTTTAGGTTTTTCATTCATGTATTCTAATAGTGGTGGCTCATAAGCAAAAGCAAGTCCAGCCAAAGTATCCATGACCATATTTACCCAAAGCATTTGTATTACCGTAACAGGAGTATCTATACCAATAAAAGGACAAATGATAGACAAACTTATTGCGCATAAATTTATTGTAAGTTGCACAATAATAAATTTACGTATGCTTTTAAATATGGTTCTTCCAAAAAGAATAGCTTTAGAAATAGATATAAAATTATCATCTAATATAACAATATCACTTGCTTCTTTTGATACTTCTGTCCCACTTCCCATAGCAAAACCAACATCTGCTTTCTTTAATGCTGGTGCATCGTTTACGCCATCACCTGTCATGCCAACAACTAAATTTAATTCTTCTGAGATCCTTACTAATCTACTCTTATCTTGAGGCAAACTTCTTGCGACTACTCTAAGCTTTGGTAAAATCCTTTTCAATTCTTCATCACTTTTACTATTTAATTCATCACTAGTTAAAACTATATCATCATCACTATCGATTATTCCTACTTCTTTTGCGATAGCTTTTGCGGTATCTATATTATCTCCAGTTATCATAACTGTTTGAATATGAGCTCCCTTTACTAATCTAACACCTTCAATTGCTTCGCTTCTAACTTCGTCTTTTATTAAAACGACCCCAACTAAACATAAATTATTTAAATTTCCTCTTATTCTAGAATTTGAAGTAGCTAGAGCCAGTAGTCTTATTCCTTTCACACTGTAAGAATTTATTCTGGATATAAATTCCTTTTTATTGGTAAAACTTTTTTTTGTACCAAATTCATCATAATAATAATTACAAGAAGATAAAATCTTTTCTGGACTACCCTTTATAAAATTTATCTTTTCTTTATCCTCTACTACAATACTAGAATATTTATATTTGCTACTAAAGGGAATATAATTTGAAGTCTTTAACGTTTTTGATGTATCTGAAGTTATAAAAGCTAGTAATGCTTTGTCTGTTACATTTCCACCTATAATTTTTGTTTTTGATTCATTATAACTGCTAGCATTATTATAAATGATGGATTTTTTTACTATATCATGGTATTTACTATATTTAGATACTTCAAGTTCATTATTAAATTCTTTATAATTACCATTTATTAAACCTATTACTTCAAGTTTTCCTTTTGTTAATGTACCTGTTTTATCGGTGAATAAGATGTTTAGACTCCCTGCGGTTTCTATTCCGGTTAATTTTCTAACTAGTACATTGTTTTTTAACATTCTCTTCATATTAGAAGATAAAACTAATGTTATCATCATTGGAAGTCCTTCAGGTTTATGTCATCTATGATGATTTCTATTTAATTAAAAATTTAATTTCGTAAAATTAAAGTAAATGTTAATATTCTTATTATCATATATTTCTATATGTCTTATAAATTTTAACATTGCGCTTCTTGTTGGTTTATTTATAAACTCATCTATTAATTTTACACATTCCTCATAACTATCTTTTATATTTTGATTTTTATTTATATATTTAGATATTTCTTTTTTTTCCTCTTCTAATTTTTTGATTTTATACCCAAGTTTATTGCTAATTCTCGTAAACATTTCTTCTGTTATTTTTTCTTCTAATTTATCGAGATACATTTTATCAAGTTGTTCTTTGTTTTTCTCGATTTCTCTATCTATATCAGTGTATCTACCTAGTTTTTCATTTTGATTACTAACATTTTCATAATACATTTTTGTCTTTTCTAGGATGTTGCTGTAATTTAGGTATTTCTTAGATATTTCTTTAAATTGCATTAATATAATTTGTTCTAAACTATCATAATTAAATGAGTGCGATGTACAAAGATGTTGCTTTGAATACATTCTGTAATAATTACAAACCATATATGTTTTGCCTGTTTTTGTTGGTTTACAAATCGATATTTTGTGCTTGCAATTTCCACAATATAAAAGTCCATCTAAAAGTCTATACACTTTTTTATTTGGTCTTACTTTACAGTTTTTAAGTATTTTTTGAACTTTATCAAATGTTCTTTTATCAACTAATGGTTCATGAGTATTTTTAACTATTATCCATTTATCTTTGTCATTTGGAACAATTTTTCTTATTTTATAGCTTATTCTACTTCTTCTATTTTGCACCATATCTCCAAGATATAGCTCGTTTGACAAGATACCTTTGACAGTTTTAGAGCTCCATATTCCTTTTCTTGCCTTTTCCCCCACTCTCTTAGTATCTCTAAGTAATGACATTGTCGGAACATTTTCTTTGGTTAGTTTATCCTTAATTTGACAGTAAGTCATTCCATTTACAGCTAATCTAAATATTTCTTTAACAATTTTGGCTTCGTTTTCGTTAGGGACTAAGTGATTTTTGTTTTTTGGATCAGGCATATATCCAAAAGGTGCACATCCTCCTACCCATTTACCTTTTTCTTGCATAGTTCTTAAAGCTGTTCGTATTTTTTTAGAGTTATCTCTTGAATATATATCGTTCAAAACAGCCCTAAATGGTGCTATATCATTATTTGAAGAATCTAAAAACGTATCTATTCCATCAAGTAGTGCAACATATCTTATGTTATGAAGCGGAAAATATTTTTCGACATACTCTCCAGTTGCAATATAATCTCTTCCTAATCTTGATAAATCTTTAGTAATAACCATATCAACTTTGCCATTTTCAATATCTTTTATCATTTTTTTAAATCCAGGCCTATTAAAATTAGTACCAGTATAACCATCATCAATATAAATATCTACCAATGTATAACCATGTCTTCTAACATAATCCATTAGGACCGTTTTTTGATTATTTACACTTAAGCTATCTACATCTCCAGTTTTATCTAAATCTTCTTTAGACAATCTTATATAAATTGCTACATTAAATATTATTTGTTTTACTTCGTTTAATAAATTATACATTTGTGCCTCCTTTCATTTTAAAACAACGTAGATATGAAAAATATATCCTAAACAATATTTAATCACAAAACTTTAAATTAATTTTTTCCGCAATAAACTCTTGTAGGCCTTCGTAAAACAATTCTTCAAAACTGTCTCCATTTTCTGCAAAAATAAAATTTAACTTGAATTCACTCATGTGTTTCCTCCTAATTAAATCTATAACTCATGCTTATTTTTAATGCTAATTTAATTTAAAACATTTATTTTAAGTTTTTCATATTAAATTTATGAAGACAATGAACTTTTAATGCATAATAAAAAAGTAAATAGGTTTCTATCTACTTTTGTTTTATCAATTTTAATCTCTATTTTCTTATTTAATAATATTATGAACTATATGCTTATTATTTATAGAATCAATTATTATGTTTGGTCTAACATCCATAGATTTTAATTTAGAAATATCATACCATTTATCAATAACATCATCTTTATCCAAAACTTTTATATCATTTAATTTTTTTATTTCATCATTATTAATTTGATATATAAACAACAATTCATGAATGTTCTTATTTTTGTATCTAAAGAAATTTTCAACAACGCTTATTAATTGTAGTTCTTCATAATTAATTATAATTCCTATTTCTTCTTTAATTTCGCGTTTTAAAGCGTCTTTTGTAGTTTCTCCGTATTGTACTCTTCCTCCGACTAATGAATAATAATCATCTCTATCACATTTTTGCAGTAAAACTTTATTATCATTAACAAAAACTCCTGCTACACGATAATTAAATTTAAATTCATTCTTTTCATCATTAATAATGATATCATTTTTTATCATATTTTCCTCCTATTATTTCACTAATTTTTTTCTTATAGTATTTACATCGTCAGTATCATAATTATATAACGAATTTATAAAATTTAAAATATTTTGTATATCACCATTTACAGAATAATAATTAGGATTTTCATTAATATACTTTATTATTTTCATTCTATTATTATAAATTTCCTTGGTATCAAAAGACGGTATATATGATATTGGGTGTCCTTTTTTATCAATAAAAGTAGCAGCCTGCCCACGAATGTGGCTAGATAAATTTTGATATAATAAAAAGTTATTTCTCCAACTATCACCTGATGTCACAACTATTTTATCAAATCTATTATCGGTATGCACATATAATATGTTTGCAATTTCTACAGGATTATACTGTTCATTTATTCCTATTTCGCTAGCCAACAAAGAAATTTTTTCATTCCAACCATCTTTTAAATCGTTAGAAAATAAATATTTTAAATATGGCATATTTTGAATTACTGAATCAAGTCTTAAATTAATAAACTTAGTTCCACCAAAAGCCTCTAATTTATCATGATTCATTCCAATTAACGTCATATCGTTACTTATCAAAGAAAAATTATAACTTTTACACATATTTATCGCTAAACTCGTTTTACCAGCACCGGCTTCTCCTATCAAAAGAGTAGCCTTTCCATTATTTTCTATACATGCAGAATGACAGGAACATAAACCGAATTCACCAAACTGTTTTTCTAAAAAATGATATCCCATATATAATATAATCGAGGCAGATAATTCTTCAAATGGATAGCTAATATACATATTATTATTGTCTATTACAAGTGCATCTTTTGATTTAGAATTTTTATAATATACTGTGTGCTTAATATTAGAATTATCTAAAATTACCTCTGCTCCAAAAAATTCCATTTTTTTGTTATTAAGTAAATAATATTCTTTTAAGGGAACATCGCTAACAAAACGAACTGTTGCTCCATTTTTTTCTAAACAAAATATTTCCATTAATATAATTTTCCCTCCTTAAGAATTTCAGCAAACTTTATTTCATTAAATTCTTCCTCTATAATTTTTTTGCATTCATTTTCATATGCCAAATCATCGACACTCAAATAAAACAAATATGGTCTTATTATAGATCCTCTGTTTCTCGTTAAAGAATATAGTGTACACTTTACACCCAATTCTTCTGAGATTCTCTTTGTTGCATTCTTTCCCATAAAATTAACTATTCTTCCCGTGTGGTATCTTGGGTTTTTCCCACAAGGAGCTTCTACAGTATGTTCTCTAAAAGAGGAAATTAATCCTTGAGCACTGTTCCCACGTCCAACAACTCCTTCTTCACCACACTCAATACAGCTTCCTATTACCAATGAATAATTTCTATAAGATTTATCTGGCATACGATTTATTTCTACGTTAACAACATAGCTATTAGGGTTATCAATTTTTTGAGCAATTTCCATAAGTCGAGTTTCATGATATTTTATAATATTATCATATTCTTCTTTTGTTGAATAAACATCTTTATATACAGGCATACAAATAGTAGCAGTTATATCTTTGCCCATTCTACTAACCATTACTTTAATGTCCTGTCCAATATTATCATATTTTGGAAATGCATATCCATTTTCATTATAATTCCAAAATGATTGTTCTAACACAAATGCTAAATTTTCACAATAAGTTTTAGTACCATAATTAACACATAATGCTGTATCTGCTGCAAATAAACTATTTGAGTCAGGGACATCTTCTATATTTCTTGGGGTATACCAATATTCTCTTTTTGAATATTGCGTACAATTTATTTGAATGTTTAAATCCAATTCTGGATTAAGGCGAGGCATAATTGTGCTTAAATATTTTTTGATAACTGGAATAAATAGTTTTTCCAAATCTATTTTTTTGCCATTCATTGTGTTAGATACTCTTCCATTCAACTCTACTCTAATCGGATTATATCTGACTATGTTGTTTTTTTCTAAAAGAAACAATCCACCACCAATATATAATTTATCAATATTATGATGTAAAATGCATCCAAAATTATCTAAGCAATATTTGGAATAGACTCTGGATAATTCTTCTGCTAATTTATCTGCTAAAGTATCTGGGTGTCCAATTCCTTTTCTTTCAACGATTTCAATATTTCTTTTTTCAGGATCATGATAGTCCCCTTCAATTCTAATTTCCATTTTAACCTCCTATTTCCAAACAATTATTTATAATAATCTGTTCCCATTTTTCGTTATTATCTAAATCCACTTTATCCCAAAAACTAACTGTTCTTAATATAAATAAGTATTTTAATTTTTCAATAAAATCTTTTTTTATATCTAATGGATTTTCAATAAAATATTGTATTTTTGATAACCATTCTTTTTCTATTAAGTAGTAATTCTCATCAGTAAAATTATATTTTTTTAAATATTGACTATAAATTTTATCAAAACATTCACGATAAGGCCATTTATTATTTTTTATTACAAATGGTGTATATTTAATTTTTTCTTTTTCTAATCTAACCTGATATTGTTTATATGTATCAATAAAACCCTTAACAACACCTTCAAATATAATGTCCATTTTATAATAACTCAATCCATGTTTTTTTTCACCTAACAATACCTCTTTAATTTTTAGGTTAAAAACAATAGCTGTAACAACTAAGAAAATATCAATACCATATTTTAATATATCATTTGTAAATTTTTGATTTAACACTATGTTGATAAATCTTTTATTAAAGCCATAATCTCCACCTATAGGTTGCCTAATAAATTTCCCGTATATAGAATATAAAACTAAAACTGCAAAATGATTGGTTGTATTTCCTTCCTCTTTATTTCTAACATATAAAGGACAAGTAAAATCATATCCTTGTTCAAGTCCTTTTAAAATATTAATTATCCATAATGAATTAAAACTTTTTGTATCAGTATCAATTGTAATTCCATAGTCAATATTATTTTTTTGACAAAACCTTAAAAAATTATATATATTAACCCCTTTTCCGACGCTTTTGGTTACAATGCTGATTTTTTTATTTGAAGTATGTACGCTGTTAAAGATATCATTAGTTTTGTCCGGACTATTATTATCGCAGTTGACAATTATGCAGTCATAATTATCATTAATACTACATAAGGCTATATCAATTTGTTTTGTAATATTTCTTATATTTTCACTTTCATTGTAACTAGGCAAACATATTGCCAATTTTTTCACTTATCATCACCTCCGCCTAACAAAAAGGTGGCTAAAAAACACCAATCGTTTATTTAACCACCATTCATAAATTTATTTTATCGAAATACAGAAATGAATTATATATAAAATAACAGCTTTTTGCATAATAAGTATCACTATTAATCATAATTATACCCCACAATAAATATATCAATTATTTTATTCTTTTTTTATTAACATGTCAATACTTTTTTTATAAAGCAATTTTTCAATAAAAAATAATAATTAATGTTTTAATTAATTAT
>JAEDKN010000036.1 GCA_016295795.1 Bacilli bacterium | reverse complement strand
ATCAACTGGTACCCAGGTCATATGGCAAAAACTAAAAGAGAAATAAAGGAAAAGCTACCTTTAATAGATGTTGTATATGAGGTTGTTGATGCTAGAATGCCTATATCTTCAAAAGTAGTTGATATAGATGAAATAATTAAAAATAAGCCCAGAATACTAATTATGACAAAATATGATATGTGTGATAAGGCTGAAACCAACAAGATAATTGAATATTATAAAAATCTAGGATATATAGTAGTTCCGGTTGATCTTATTAAGGGAACTAATGTTAATATGATAATTAAAGAAACTTCAAAAGTAAGTGATGTAATAAATGCCGAAAGAAAGAAAAAAGGACTTAAACCAAAACAAAGTGTAAGGGCACTTGTAATTGGAGCGCCTAATGTTGGAAAAAGTACTTTAATTAATAGACTGGTTGGTAGGAAAAAAACAGTTACTGGGAATAAGCCTGGTGTTACTAAACAACTTAGCTGGATAAGAGTAGGCTCTAATATAGAACTTTTAGATACTCCTGGAATTTTATGGCCAAAAATAGAAAATCAAACACATGCATATAATCTTGCTGTTCTATCTTCCATAAAAGAGGAAATCTTAGATCTACAAGATTTAAGTATATATATTTTAAATAAATTATCCGAACTTTATCCAAAGTATTTAGAAGAAAGATATGGTATTTCATCTATTAAAGATATAACTCTTGCCTTAGATAAAATTGGAAAGAGACGAGGTGCTTACATAAAAGGTGGAGAAATAGATTACGATAAAGTTTATTCCATAATAGTAAAAGATTTGAAAGAAGGAGCTTTTGGACCAGTTACTTTAGACAGGCTATAGAAATGTAAAAATAGGTTATATGTTAATCTATTTTTTTTGATATAAATTTTATATTTGTGATATAATTATTTATAGTAGGAGGAAAAGAAATGAAAAATAAATTATCTTTAATAACTTTAATTGATTATTTAACTGAAAAAGCTAATATCTTAATAAAAAAAATAGGGAGATTTGCTAATAACAAAAATAAACAAGATACAGTTTATATATTTACAAAAATAATAATGACTTTAATAGTCTTAGCATTATTAAATATTCCATTTGTGTTACTTGAAAATTTAGGGATTTTTATTATATATGAAGTTGGTACAACTCTTAGAGCGTTTTTATCAGTGACTTGGAAAATAATAGTAAATATTTCATATATTTTGCTATGTTTAATTATCATTTTTAATGTTTTTGCATCTATTTTGGATAACAAGGAATTGAATTTTATTGAAGAAAATAGAAGAAAAGACACTCGATTAAAAAAGAACGTTTTTATTCCTTTGATCAACTTTATTAAAGCTTGTTCAGTAATTTTAACTGTCCCTTTATTTTTAATGATAATTATTATAATGATTATGTTGGGAATGGATTTAGCTTTACTAACACATGGCTATAAATTTTTCAGCTTGTTTTTAATTTTGGTTGGTTCGTTATTAATGATAACATCAGTGATACTCATTATTTTTGATATAATAAGTATTAATAGTAAATCAAAAAAATATATCAATATATTATTATCTGGACTTCTTGTATTTGTATCTGGGATAATATCAATAAATTTTGAATTAGCACAATTTACATCTTTGAATACTTTGCCTGATGCTTTTAACATTAAAACCGAAGAAATTTCTATAAAAATAGATGATTTGAAAGAATATCAAATTAAGAAAGCAAAATATAATGAAAATATAAATATTAGTAAGTATGAGGATAATAGTTTAGGTGACGAAATACTAATAAAGACAAACCATACACCAACTTCAATTGTAAAAAACACTTTGTCTGTCGATGAAAATGAAGTGGATATTATTTTCTCTAATTCATTAGATTTAGATACTAAAGATTTAAAAGATATATATAATTTAATTATAAAGAGTATTACCAGTGAAACAATATATAATTATAATTTGATAAAATATAGCGATATAGAAATATATGGAAACGAGGAAGTCTTAGCGAGAATTGAGATAGAAGATTATGAAGACTAGCGAAATAGATAACAAAAAATATGAAAAAGAATTATATAATAAAGGCTATAAATTAATTGCAGGAGTGGATGAAGTTGGACGTGGTCCATTAGTTGGTCCAGTTGTTGTTGCTTGTGTGATATTACCAAAGGATTTCTTCCTCGAGGGACTTACTGATTCTAAAAAATTAAGTGAGAAAAAAAGAGAACAATTCTATGATATTATAATGGAACAAGCAATATCGGTTAGTATTGGTATAAAAGATGAAAATGTAATAGATGAAGTAAATATCTATGAAGCAACAAAACTTGCAATGTATGAAGCAATTGAAACTTCTAAAGTGAAACCTGATTATGTATTGATAGATGCAATGAAATTAGAAAATCTAGATGTTCCATCACTTTCTATAATAAAAGGTGACTTAAAAAGTATATCAATTTCTGCAGCTAGTGTTATAGCAAAGGTAACAAGAGATAGAATGATGTATGAATTAGATAAACTATATCCTATGTATAATTTTAAAAAAAATAAGGGTTATCCTACAAAGGAACATGTGATAGCTATCGAAAAATATGGTATATTAAAACAGCATAGAAAAACATTTAAACCAGTTTCTAATTATTTAAATATAATGTATAATAAGTAAAAGGAGGCTTTTATGGATATAAATTTTACTAGTGTTGAAGAATTATATAAAAGAGTCTATCCTGCATTAAGAAGTAAAGTAAAGGAATTTAAGAGGAACGATATTAATTATATTAAAGAAGAAGATGTATGGAATTGTCTTGTAGAAAAATATTGGAAGAAGCAAAAAGGATTATTGCTTTCTGATGTTGTGGATGATATTTTAAACACAGATAATAAAATAATTGAAGATTTTGTTAAAGAAGAGATGAAGAAAGTAAAAAGGGAAGCTAATGTTGATGAAGAAATAATATAAAGAAGGTGTTAAGATGACAAAAAGTTTAAATAAAGCAGATATAGAGACACTTATAACTAAAGCAAAAGCTTATATAACAGATGAATCTGATTTAGATAAAATTAAAAAAGTTTATGAGTACAGCAAAGAAAAACATCAAGGACAATACAGAAAAAGTGGGGAAGAATATATTACTCACCCTCTAGCAACCGCTATTATTCTAACTACTGTATATGCAGATACCCCAACTATTTGCGCAGGACTTTTACATGACGTTATAGAAGACTGTGATACTACTAAAGAAGAAATTGCAGATAATTTTGGAGATGAAATCGCTGAACTTGTATATGGAGTAACAAAGATAAGTAAGATTCATTTTTCGACAGAAAATGAAGCGCTAATAGAATATTATAAAAAAATAATAGTTGGTATGAGCGAAGATGTTAGGGTTATAATAGTAAAACTTTCAGATAGGCTACATAATATGAGAACGTTATGGGCTCTTCCAGAGGTTAAGCAAAAGTCAATTGCAAAAGAAACTCTAGAAATATTAACTCCTATTGCGCATCACCTAGGTATACATAAATTAAAAAGCGAATTAGAAGATTTATCACTTAGATATTTAAAGCCAGATGTTTTTTATGATATAGCTGAAAAGTTGAATAATACGAAACTAGAGCGCGATAAAGTCGTGGGAGACATGCTTTCATCTGTAAGTGGGCTTTTAAAAGAACATGGAATTGCCCATGAGATAAAAGGAAGAAGTAAAAGCATTTATAGTATATATAAAAAGCTAGAAAAAGGTAGAAAATTTAGTGATATATATGATCTTTTAGCTCTTAGAGTCTTGGTAGAAACAGAACAAGAATGCTATACGGTATTGGGAATAATTCATTCAAAATATAGACCTATTCCAAAAAGATTTAAAGACTATGTAGCTATGCCTAAACCTAATGGATATCAGTCGCTTCATACAACTGTTTTTGGAATAGATGGATATTTGTTTGAAATACAAATTAGAACCCATGAAATGGATGAAATTGCAGAAAATGGAGTAGCATCTCATTGGGCTTATAAAGAACATAAAGATTTAACAGAAGGAGTTAGATCATCAACTGAAGCAAAACTACAATTTTTTAAGTCAATAATAGAACTAAATGAAGAAAAGATGAGCAGTGAGGACTTTGTAAACAGTGTAAAAAATGAGATATTAAATAATAATATTTATGTATTTACTCCTAAAGGTGATGTTTTTGAATTACCTAAAGGTTCAACTCCAATAGATTTTGCATATCGTGTTCATACTAGGGTAGGAGAGACAACTGTAGGAGCTTTAGTAAATAATAGTATGGTTCCACTAAACTACACACTAAAAGATAATGACATTGTAAAAATAATAACAAATAAAAATTCACCGGGACCATCAAAAGAGTGGATTAATATTGTCGCATCAACTCAAGCAAAGAATAAAATAAAAGCCTTTTTCACTAAGAACGAAAGAGATAGATACATAGAAAGAGGAAAAGAATCTCTAGAAAAAGAAATGAGAAAACAAAAGCTTGTGTTTAATGAATTCTTAAGCGATGAAAATGTAAATATAATTCTAAAAGAACTTAAATTAATGGATTTAGACGAATTATATTTATCTATTGGAAATAACAAATATAGTCCTAGCTATATAATTAACATTATAACAAAACGTGATCATCCATTAGTAGAATCAAAACCAAAACGTCCTATTATCACTATGGATAATAATGTAATAGTAGAAGGAATAGATAAAGTAAAAGTAAATTTAGCTAATTGTTGTAATCCAATACCAAATGATGAAATAGTTGGTTATATTACGAAAGGAAATGGAATAAGTGTTCATCGTAAAAGTTGCCATAATCTAGAATATTTAGATAATAGAATGATAAATGTTAAGTGGAATGATAATCCTACTGGTAAATTTTTAACAACAATAGTAGTTTATAGTAAAACTAGTGATAAAGCTATGATTGATATTATGCAGAAAGCCAGTTCATTAGGGATAAATGTAGATAGTATAAAAACGCTGAATAAGTTAGATGGTATAACATTTGAGATGGATTTATATGTAACTGGAACTGAACAATTAAATAAATTTATGAATGATGTTATGAATATGAAATACATAAATAATGTAGTGAGGTTTATGAAATGAAAGTGGTTTTACAAAGATCTATTGCTTCGAGCGTTAAAGTAAATGGTCAAGTTATTGGTGCGATAGATAGAGGAATAGTAATACTTGTTGGATTTACTGAAGGCGACAATTCAGATAAAATTGATTATATGGTTAAAAAAATAGTAAATCTTAGGATATTTGATGATGATTATGGAGTGATGAACAAGAGTATACTAGATGTTGGGGGCAGCATTTTATCAATTTCACAATTCACTCTATATGCAGATACTTCTAAAGGAAATCGTCCGAGTTATATAAAAGCAATGAGCGGGGATAAAGCAAAACTTTTATATGAAGAATTTAATAACAAACTTAAAAATTATGCGAAGGTCGAAACAGGAGAATTTGGTGCAGATATGTTTGTTGAGATTCAAAATGATGGACCAGTTACTATAATAATTGAAAGGTAAGAGATTTATGTTAAAAAATAAATTAAATTATAAATTGTTAAACATATTAATGTTAGTAGTTATATTGTTTTTAGGATTCAAAACCTTTGAATATTGGAGTGGTTTTGTTGCTAAGATAATATCTATTCTTATTCCGTTCGTTATTTCTTTTGCAATTGCATATGCTCTTTATCCGTGTGTCAGAAAGCTTCAAGAAAAAGGTGTAAGGAAAGGAATAGCAGTTGGACTTGTTGTAATTATAATATTGTGTACAATAGTAACGTTGTTTTCTATTACAATTCCGTTGTTTTATGAACAATTAATATCTTTATCTAGAATAATAGGAGAAGTAATAACGGATATTTCAAGTAAATTTGAAATAAATCTAGGAACATTTCAAGAAACTATTAATACATCATTAAATAAGATAATTGCTAATTTAGGCGAATACATTTCAACAGGTACAATAGAGTTTGTATCGAATTCGGTTGGATTTTTAACTAAAATCATAATTATAACCATAGTTTCAATTTATCTATTATCTGATATGGATAAAATTAGGCATAGAGCAAAAATTATTTTAAAGAGAGTCAATAAGAGAGCTTTTGAATATGTAAAAGCAGTAGATAACGAATTAGGAAATTATTTACAAGGATTAGTTATATTTATGGGAATTCAACTTATCGAATATTCTTTCCTTTTTTGGATCGTAGGACATCCAAATTGGTTGTTGTTAGGAATATTAGCCTCTCTAACCACAGTAGTTCCATATTTCGGAGGATTGGCAACAAATATAATTGCAGTTGTACTTGCATCGGTCGTATCTCCAAAATTGTTTATTGCAACGATGATAATATGTTTGGTATTTCCTAATATAGATGGATATGTTATCTCACCTAGAGTATACGGAAAAACCAATAATATAAATCCTATATGGACAATTTTTGCAGTATTTGCGGGTGGAGCATTATGTGGTATATTAGGAATAGTTATAGCACTTCCTACTTATATTGTTTTAAATTGCACATATAAGTTTTTTAAAAAAGACATATATGGTAAAATTGATGATATAATATAAAAGCAATTTTTTGATAAATTGCTTTTATTATGAAAACTTTTTTGTATTAAAACATACAATTTATTAGGTGATGTAATTTGTCAAAAGAAGCATTTAAAACTTTCGTTAGAGAGAATCCATCTTTGATTAAATATGTCAATAATAATACTATGACTTGGCAGAAATTTTATGAGATGTATGAGTTATATGGTACAGATAATAGTGTTTGGAATAATTATTTGAAAAACAATACTACAGATACTATTAAAAGTAAAACTACTAATACTAGTTCCTCAATATCAGCCGAAAGAGCTTTTAAGGAATTGATTACTACTGTTAAAGGATTAAATTTAGAAAAAGTTCAAAAAGGAATTAATAGTATTCAAAAGACAATATCACTAGTACAAGAACTAGGAGGTAGTGCAACAAGTCCTGGTCAATATGAGAGAAGACCTATATATAAACATTTTGAGGATTAATTAAATGAGAACAGATATCTTAATAAAAATAAGAAACAATACTAATCTTAATATGTATATAAAATATCATTCATATTGGTATAAAGAGCTTTTGAGGAATCCAGCAAATTTGTCTATAATGGAAGAAGAAATGAAAAAAGAATTTAAATTGACTGCGGGCGATAAAATAAGTAGAGTAAATGAAAAGATGGAAATGATAAGGACATTTTTAGAAGTTATTAGATAATCTTACTATTTAGTTTAGTAAGATTTTTTGTTATAATTGTAGCGGTGATACTATGAAAAAAGTTGAATTGCTTTCTCCTGCGGGAGATTATAAATCATTATATTTTGCGATACATAATGGTGCAGATGCAGTATATTTAGGTGGTAAAAGATTTGGTGCTAGAAATTATGCATCTAATTTTGATAAAGAAGAAATGATTAAAGCTATAAAATATTGTCATCTTTATGGAGTCAAGATATATGTAACTGTAAATACAATTATATTTGATGATGAAATAGAAGATTTTATAAAATATATAGAATTTTTATATAAAAATAATGTTGATGCAGTTATAATGCAAGACGTTGGAATGATTTTAAAAATAAGAGAACTCTTTCCAGACCTAGAAATACATGCTTCAACTCAAATGCATAATCATAATACGGAGGGAATAAATCTTCTAGAAAATCTAGGAGTAAAGCGAATTGTATTTGCTAGAGAACTTAGCTTAGAACAGATAAAAAATATAAAATGCAACGTAGAAAAGGAAGTATTTGTGTATGGAGCATTATGTGTTTGTTATTCTGGATGTTGTCTTTTTAGCAGTATGAATACAAATCGTAGTGGCAATAGAGGAGAGTGTGTAGCTTCTTGCAGACTTCCATATAAGTTATTAAAAAATAATAAAGAAGTTAAAACAAATGGTAAATATATATTGAGTCCAAAAGAACTAAATACAATTAATTACGTAGATAGTTTGATAGAATCAGGTGTTGATAGTTTTAAGATAGAAGGTAGAATGAAAAGCCCTGAATATGTTGGGCTAGTAACTAAAATTTATAGGAAAGCCATTGATTCTTATTACGAACATAAAAAGTTTTATTTGGATGCAAAAACACAAAAAGATCTAATGAGTTTATTTAATAGGGAATTTACTAAGGGATATTTATTTGGTGATTACGGTTCATCACTAATGAATATTAACTCACCAAATCATCAGGGAATACATTTAGGTAGTATTATAGAAGTAAACAAAAAAATTATAAAAATTAGGTTAGACGAAGATATAAATCAAGAAGATGGTATTAGATTTATAGAAGAAAATAAGGGAATGATAGTAAATAGGCTTTATAATGAAAAAAAACTTTTAGTAAACCAAGTGAAAAAAGGTCAAATCGCAATTATAGACAATAAAATAGGCATTACTAAAAAAGGAGAAGTCAATAAAACAATAAATAGATCTTTGATTAAAGAGTTATCATTAGTTGAAGAGAAGAAAATTAAAATCGATGTTAAAATCAAGTCCAAAAAAGGTTTTCCTCTTGAGGTTTCTTTTAAAGATCTGAGTGGAAATCTTGTTAATGTTAAAGGAGAAGAAGTAGAAGAATCAATAAATAGTCCATTAACAAAAAAAGATATAGAAAAGCATATTATTAAGCTTGGAAATACGCCTTTTATTGTAAATAATATAGATATTATTATGGATGATAATGTATTTATCCCTAATTCTTTTTTAAATGAGATAAGAAGAAAAGCGGCTTCTAAACTTATAGAACTAAGAGAAAATAAGAAAATATCAAATAATTTAATTTCTCTTAAGATTCAAGATAGAGCTTTTGAAAGAGAAAAATTGAATTTAAATGTTTTAGTAAGGAGTGAGGCTCAATTAAAAGCAGCATTAGATTCTTCTGTAGATAATATATATGTTACTGACTATAATTTATATAAAAAATATAAATCAAGCAATGTATATTTTTCACTTCCAAGGGTAATAGAAAAATATAAGGAATATAAAGAAGAGAACCTATTAGTTAGAGAACTTGGAAGTATAAATAAATACAAAGATAAAAACAATATAATAAGCGATTATACTTTGAACATTGTAAACAAAGAAAGTCTAAGACTCTTGAATAATTTGGGAGTAAAAAGAATCTGTCTTTCGCCGGAGATTAGAATAAATAATATAGAATCTTCTTTATATAATACTGAAATAGTTATTTATGGAAGAATTGAACTTATGATTACGAAATATTGCCCATTAAATATGTTGATTAATAAAGATGATAAGAAATGTAGTTTATGTATGAAAAATGATAGATATTCTTTGCAGGATGAACAAAATAGAATTTATCCTATATCACATGATGGTCACTTGACTATAATATATGATCACAAGAATATCAATTTAATTAATGATATAGATAAAATAAAGGAAAAAGCAAATAATTTAAGAATTGATTTTTTAGAAGAAAGTTATGAAGAAGCGCTTGAAATAATAAATAGAGTTAGGAGAAAAATATGACTTTTGAGATAAATGAAAAATTAGACGAAGTAGTAGATACTATAAGAAATAATGAAAAAGTAAAAAGAATGCAAGAATTGAAAAAAGAAATGTATTCTGATAGAGAGTTAAGCAGGAATTTAGAAGATTTTCGCAAAATTCAGTTAAATTCCTATTCTTATGAATATGTAGAGAAAAAGAAAAAAATATTAGAAAATGAATATGTAAAAGAGTATAAAGTTTTAGAAAATGAACTTTATTTTACGGTATTAGAAATTAATAAACGTTTGAATACTCTTTTGGATAGAGAGAAGTGTGAGAAATGAAAGTTATAAGTGGAAGCTTGAAGGGAAGGAATATAGAAGGATTTACTATAGATGGAACAAGGCCTACGATGGATAGAGTAAAAGAATCTCTATTTGCATCTATTCAAGATTATATAGAAGATAGTGTAGTTTTGGATTTGTTTGCAGGTAGTGGCAATTTAGCTATTGAAGCAATAAGCAATGGTAGTAGAGTAGCATATTTTAATGATGTAAATAAATCTGCAGTTAATGTAATTAAAAATAATATAGAGAGATTTAATTTAAAAGATAAAAGCGTTGTTTTAAATCTTGATTATCAAAAGTGTTTAAAGCTTTTATCTCAAGAAAATAAATGTTTTGATATAATATTTTTGGATCCGCCATATGCAAAAACAGTTTTGAATGAGGTAATAAATTTTATTCTTGAAAATAATTTGTTAAGGGATAATGGATTGATAGTATGTGAAGTCAGTAATGATTATTTGAATGATTTTAGAGATTTAAAAAGGATTAAAGAAAAAAAATATGGTGATAAATACGTTGTTATATATCAAAAAACATTGTAAATAAATTAGAAATATTTTATAATTACAGTAGGTGATAATATGAAACTTAATAATAAAGGATTTGCAATATCTACTGTTTTATATGGATTGTTAGCTTTAGTTATTTTGATAATTATGCTTATTTTTCAGGTTATGAGAACTAGTAATAATAATAGTAAAGCATTGGGACAAAGTATTACAGAGGAATT
>JAEDKN010000035.1 GCA_016295795.1 Bacilli bacterium | reverse complement strand
AAATCAACCAATTTTAATATTACAGTATTTAAAACAAAATAGAACAAGCCTAATGTAAGTCCAGTTATTGGTATAGTTAAAGCAACTAGTATAGGTTTTATGGTTTTATTTAAAATGTATATTAAAACAACAGATATTAGAGCATATAAAATTGTATTATCTGTACTCAAATAAAAACTATCAAACATTTTAGAAACAAGAAAGAAAGAAATTGTATAACCTACTATATATAATGCACACTCTAATATTTTATTAAATCTAACTTTATTATTTTTTCCAACTATTACCACTTGCATAAAAGCCTCCTTACAAAACTTTTTTTAGGAATTGTCCTGTATATGAGTTTTTGTTATTAGATATTTCTTCAGGCGTTCCAACCGCCACAATATTTCCGCCTGCTTCTCCACCTTCAGGGCCAATGTCTACAATATAATCAGCGCTTTTTATAAAGTCCAAGTTGTGCTCAATCACTACTACCGTATCATTATTATCTACTATTTTTTGTATAATTGCAAGCAATCTTTTTATGTCTTCCATATGTAATCCCGTTGTGGGTTCATCCATAACAAACAAAGTTCTTCCAGTAGGTTTCTTTTGCAATTCTTTTGCTAACTTTACCCTTGCAGCCTCTCCTCCTGATAATGTTGTTGCACTCTGTCCTAATTTAACATATCCAAGCCCTACATCGTTTAACACCTGTAACTTGTTTTTTATTTTAGGCATATTTTCAAAAAAAGTTAATGCATCTGAAACCCTCATATCTAATACATCCGCAATGTTTTTTCCTTTATATCTTATGTTTAAAGTTTCACTATTATATCTAGTTCCATGACAAACTTCACATGGGATATATACATCAGGTAAAAAATGCATTTCAATTTTTTTAACACCATCACCACGACAGGCTTCACACCTACCACCTTTGACATTGAACGAAAATCTGTTTTTCCCAAATCCGTACATTTTAGACTCTTTTGTATTGGTAAACAATTCCCTAATTTCATCAAAAACTCCAGTATAAGTAGCAGGATTGCTTCTTGGAGTCCTGCCTATAGGGTTTTGAGTAATTTCAACCAACTTATCAATATTTTCTAATCCCTTTATTTTTTTACATTTCCCCGGTTTAACTTTTGATTTATAAAGATTTACTGCTACAGTTTTAGACAAAATTTCCATTATCAGGCTTGATTTTCCACTTCCTGATACTCCGGTCACGCATGTAAAAGTCCCCAGTGGAAGCTTAACACTTATATTTTTCAAATTATTTTCGCAAGCACCAATTATCTCCAAATTTTTCCCTATACCTTTTCTTCTAACTTTCGGAACTTCAATTTTTCTTTTACCACTTAAATATTGCCCAGTAATACTATTTTCATTTTTCATTACCTCCTCTGGAGTTCCTGATGCCATAACTTTTCCGCCTTCCTCACCTGCCAAAGGACCTATATCTACTAGAAAATCTGAAGCTAACATTGTATCGGTATCATGTTCAACAACGATCAAAGTATTTCCCAAATCTCTCATTTCTAATAATGATTTAATAAGCTTTTCATTATCTCTTTGATGCAATCCAATACTAGGTTCATCCAAAACATATAATACACCAGTTAATCTAGAACCAATTTGTGTCGCCAATCTGATTCGCTGTGATTCCCCACCGGATAATGTTGAAGCAGTTCTATTTAAGGTTAAATATTCCAATCCAACATTTATCAAAAAATTTAATCTGTTTTTTATTTCATCAATTAATAATTTAGCAATTTCTCTTTGAGAATCAGACAATTTCAGTGTATCTATAAAATTTAAAAGTTCCTTAATACTAAGACAAGTGGCCTCATATATGTTTTTTCCACCTATTAAAACCGATAATACTTCATCTCTTAGCCTAGAACCATTGCATACCTCACAAGTTGTTTCAATCATATAGTGTTCTAGCCATTCTCTAATCCAAGTGCTGTTCGTTTCCATATAGCGCCTTTGAAGATTGTTTAAAATACCTTCATAATAATCCTTTTGATTATAAGAATTTCCGCTTTTGGTAGAATACTTGAACTCTATTATATCTTTAGAACCATATAAAATGATACTTCTCTCTCTATCAGTCAATTTCTTAAATGGCTTGTCCATATCTATTTTATAATAATCACATGTACATTTTAATCTTTTATAATATATTCCTTCTTGATCATCACTCAAAGTAACAATACATCCCTCATTAATAGACAAATTTTTGTTTGGAATAACAAGATCTTCATCAATAGTGAGATTTACACCTAATCCTTTGCATTTTGGACAAGCGCCAAATGGGGCATTAAAACTAAACATTCTTGGTTCTAACTCTGGTAGAGAAAAATTACAATAAGGACACGCAAAAGATTCAGAGAATAATAATTCTTCCCCGCCAACAATTTGGATTAATACCTTCCCTGAAGATAATTTTGTTGCAGCCTCAATCGCCTCGTATAACCTGGATCTTATTTTTTCCCTTATTATCAGTCTATCTATTACAACCTCAATATTGTCCTTTATATTTTTATCTAATTCTATATCCTCTGATAAATCCTTAACTTCTCCATTAACCCTAATTCTAGCATATCCTTCTTTTCTTAATTTAGATAATAAATCTTTATGTTCACCCTTTTCACCATGAATTACTGGGGCCATTACAATCAGTTTAGTACCCTCGGGGTATTCAAGAATCTTATTAGTCATTTCCTCGACGCTTTGTGATGTAATAGGAATATTATGCTCTGGACAATAAGGAGTGCCTATCCTTGCATACAAAAGTCTTAAATAATCATAAATTTCTGTTACCGTTCCAACAGTAGAACGAGGATTTTTACTAGTAGTTTTCTGATCTATACTAATAGCTGGTGACAATCCTTCTATAGAATCTACGTCTGGTTTTTCACTTCCACCCAAAAACTGTCTAGCATATGAGCTTAGACTTTCAACATATCTTCTTTGACCTTCTGCATATATAGTATCAAAAGCAAGACTACTTTTTCCACTCCCTGACACACCGGTCATTACAATTAATTTATTTTTTGGTAAAGTCAAATCAATATTTTTTAAATTATTTTCTCTGGCTCCTTTTATTACTATATTCTCCATATTTTTTTACTTTTTCTCCTATATCCTCACTATAAATGTCAGGATTTCCTTTCTGAAATGCCTCAATTGCTTCCCACGATTCAAAAGTATCAAATTTCTTATAATCTTCTGGCTTTATACGAAAGCTTTTTATAAACCTCGTCTTTGCAGATTCGCTCTTCTTACTATCAGACATAACCTCAATTATAGAATCATAGCTTAATATTTGTAAAACTCTTATCTCATTTGCTAATTTCATATTATAATAACCATAATAATCACTTTCAGCAGTCTCAAACGACCCTAAAACTTCTACAAAAGCAATTTCTTTTTCGTCTTCTATTGTAGTATTTCTTAATGAATCCTCTATAGTAGGATAAACTATAGTTTCCCCACTAATAATATCCCCAACATTGACCTTTCTATCAACAAAAGTAACATATCCTTCATTATTTTTCATAATACCATCCCTTTCAGTGACATATTATAACACTTTTTACTAATTCTGCAAACTTTTCAATTCAAATATTATATCTCGTAGTTCCATAGCACGCTCAAAATCAAGCCGCTTTGCTGCTTCTTTCATTTCTTGCTCTAGTAATTCAACATTTGGTTTTTCCTTATCCTCTATGACTTTTACAGTATTTCCTTCTTCATCATTTGTAATGATATCATGTATTTCTTTTACTATTGTAGTAGGCACTATTCCATGCTCTTCGTTATATTTTTCTTGAATCTCTCTCCTTCTTGATGTTTCATCTATCGCTACTTTCATTGAATCAGTTATTTTATCTGCATACATTATACATTTCCCATTAACATTTCTTGCACACCTTCCTACTGTTTGAATAAGACTTCTACTACTCCTTAAAAAGCCTTCTTTATCTGCATCTAATATTGCAATTAAACTTACCTCCGGTATATCTATTCCCTCTCTTAATAAATTTATACCAACTATACAATCATATTTTCCTAATCTTAAATCACGTATTATATTCATTCTTTCCAAAGATTTAATTTCGCTATGTAAGTATGCAACTTTTATATCTAAACTTTTAAAATAATTAGTTAGTTCCTCTGACATTTTAATCGTTAATGTTGTAATTAATGTTCTTTCATTTCTAGAAATTCTATTCCTTATCTCATTTATCAAATCATCTATTTGCCCTTTAATAGGCCTGACTTCTATTACAGGATCTAACAATCCTGTTGGCCTGATGATTTGTTCAACATATTCCCCACCTGTTTTTTCCAACTCATAATCACCAGGAGTGGCCGAAACATATATTGCTTGCTTTATTTTTGACTCAAATTCATCAAACTTTAACGGTCTATTATCTAAAGCACTTGGAAGCCTAAATCCATACTCAACAAGATTCATTTTTCTAGATCTATCTCCATTATACATTCCCCTTACCTGTGGTAAAGTAACATGTGACTCATCCACTATCAAAAGATAATCTTCACCAAAGAAATCCATAAGAGTGGTAGGAGTTTCCCCTTCATCACGTAAAGAAAGATGTCTAGAATAATTTTCTACGCCACTACAAAAGCCCGTTTCTTCAAGCATTTCTATATCATAATTAGTTCTTTGCTCAATTCTTTGACACTCAATAAGCTTGTTTTCATTCTTAAAAGTTTCAATTCTTTGTTGTAATTCTCTTTTTATTCTACTTATAGCTTCTTTTAATTTGTCTTCACTTGTAACAAAGTGGCTAGCCGGAAATATTGTTGTTGTTTTTTTACTTCTTATTACTGTACCTGTTAGAGTATCGATTTCACTTATACGGTCTATCTCATCACCAAAAAATTCAATCCTAATTCCTGCAGTCCTTTCGCTAGCAGGGATTATTTCTAAAACATCTCCTCTAACTCTAAATGTTCCTCTTTTAAAATCATAATCGTTTCGTTCATATAACATGTCGATTAATTTTAATAATACCTTGTTTCTATCAATTATATCTCCAACTGTTAGAGTTATAGTCTTATTTTTATATTCTTCCACTTCTCCGATACCATATATACAAGAGACACTGGCTACAACTATAACATCTTTATAAGTAATAAGTGAACTAGTCGCATAATGACGCATTTCGTCTATCTCATCATTTATTGAAGAATCCTTTTCTATATATGTATCAGTTGAAGGAACATAAGCTTCAGGTTGATAGTAATCATAATAAGAAATAAAATAGCAAACATGATTATTCGGAAACAGCTCTTTCAATTCTGAATAAAGTTGACCTGCAAGAGTTTTGTTATGAGCCAAAACTAATGTGGGTTTGTTTACTTCTTTTATTACATTAGCAATCGTAAAAGTCTTACCAGTTCCTGTCGCCCCTAATAGGACTTGTTCTTTCTTTCCTTCTTTAATACCTTTGACTAATTCATCTATTGCCTGCGGTTGATCTCCATTAGGCTTAAATTTTGACACTAATTCGAACATAGATTACCACCTCCTCATAGATTTAGTTATTTCCATAATCATAATTATAGTCAGCAAACAAACGTTTGTCAATGCTTTTATGCCCGATAAAATATAAAAAAACAAGGAAACAAACATTCCTTGTTATAGATATTAATACGAACTTTTCTATTTTCATATACTAGAAACAATCCTACAAAATTCATTATTTCCCCAAATTTAAATCAGGATCGCTATAACATAACAAAATTATAATTTAAATTCCTAATACTTTATTCAAAATCTCAGGATATCTATTAATTAAATATAAAGACTTATATTTAGTTTTAAGTAATTCAAGCTTATGCGAGGTTATACTATCAAGAGTAATAATAAAGTCATTATTATCTATTAAATTTACCATAACTTCCTTTTCTCTGATAAATAACACATCTATGATTTCTTGACTTATCATATTTGGCCTTATTACATAAAAATCCACATCTTGAAAATTCAAATTCTGTTCAGAAACACTTAATCCCATAACTATATTTTTACGTTTAATTTTTATGCTCTGTAATAATTTTACTATAGCATTATTTTCGCTATACAAATAAAACTTTTTATTACTATATAATTCAATGTCTTTTAGTATATTAGCTATAAATTGTTTATTTTTTCTATTTATCTCCTTTAAATTATACTCGTTCAAATTATAAACTGATAAAATATTTATTAATATACTTTTTTCACTGTCTTTTATATATTCTAACAGCTCTTTCAACGTTAAAAATTGTTCCTGCTTTATTGTAGAATAATTATTTTCTTGAATTTGAGATATTTCCGTTATAGTCGTATTTACTGAAGTAAAATATACTACTCTCTCATCCCTGGTCATTACTACATCAATATTAATACCATCGATATATTCATTATTTAGACTTTTATTTAAAAATTCATACACAGTTAAAGACTTATTTTTATGAGCAATATTTAGCATTATTATCACCTAGTATATTTATATGAATTAAAATTCATTTGAATACAAAAAGGAAATAATTTAAAATTATTTCCTTTATCTTGTACTCCACCTCGTTCCACTACTAGGGAAACTTATCAGAGCTCTTGGACCCTTAAATCCATTTTTAGAAAGTTGAGACATATATGAAGTATACTTACTCCATGTGCTACATTTAGTATCTTTAAAAATTTTGCACGGTGCAATTTCCAAATGAAGATGAGTTCCCGCATTGGGATTTGATGCAGTTGGTTTTGGAATAACATAACCTGTATTTCCCATATATCCTATATACTGATCTGAAGTAACATATTTTCCTACATACATATTTGGCGCAAAAGAACTCATATGCGCATAGAGACTTGAATACCATTTATTATCTTTATCATTGTAATGTTCCACTATAATTACAAGTGCGCCATATGTATCATAATATTTTGCGATTATTGTTCCATTAGCAACAGGGTAGATTTTTTCATTCTTTCCATTTGAACTAGTGATATCCACACCACGATGTAGACTTCCCCAACGCCATCCAAATTCGCTTGTTATGTAACCAGTAGTTGTAGGCCTTCTAAAAGTACCTGCGGGTCCGCTTACAGCACAATCAACTCCTATTACATCAGAACTTTTGCATCCTAATTTCTTATAACTAGCAACAATTTCTTGATAAATTTTTAATTGTTTTGCAGAGTCAACACCACTATCTTCCAAAGCCGCTTTATCTTCACCTAAAGTTACAATTTTACTTTCTAAAGATTTCTGCTTTTGTGTTAATTCCTCTTCTTTTTTATGTATTTCAGTTTCTCTTTTGTTGTTTCTTTCTATCATTTCTTCCAAATCTTCGATTACTTGATTATTATATTCAGTCATCTGTTCAACAATAGACATCCTATATATAAAATCAGTGATATTATCAGCTCCAAATGCATATTCAAGATACGCATTTTCTCCATTAGTAACCTGAAGATATGCAAAAAATTCTTTTACTTGCAAACTCTTCTCTTTAATTTCTGCTTTTCCATCTTCTATTTCTTTATGCAAATCTTCTATCTCTGATTCCAAATCCTGCATTTCTTTTTTTGCTTTAGAAATCTCGTTATTTGCCGCAGCAATTTCAGATTCTGTCTTATTTATTGCTTTTTTTGTATCATCAAGTTCTTTTTGATATTTATTAACTTTCGCCTCATATTCGCCTAATGTTATTCCGTATGCATTATTAGGAATAACAGATATAAATACTACTATTATACAGAATATTATAAATAATTTCTTTCTCATACTTTTAAATACTTCCTTACTGCTCTAGCACTACCCATCATACCAACAATAATACCTATTATTAATACTACAAACGCTGTTTGATAAATGAAAGGCGTTGGTTTTATAAGCTTTATAAGAGGCGAAAACAACTGGCCTTCAAAATGATTATATATAGCCAAATATCCATAAATAACTACAATTATAGGAACAATTGAACCCAACGCCCCTATTATCATTCCTTCTATTACAAAAGGCGTCTTTATAGAAAAATTAGAAGCGCCAACTAATCTCATAATTGAAATTTCACGTTTTCTCGAAAAAATAGTTAATTTTATCGTGTTAATAATTAAAAATACCGTAACAAGAATTAATATTAAAACTAGTACAATTGACAGTTTTTCTATAAGAGAAAATGCACTAATCAGTTTTTCTACCATTCCCTCTCCATAATCTACTACTTCCACATTTTCTAAATCTTTTATACTAGCAGCAGTGGTTTTAATCTTCTCGATATCTTTTACTTTAATTAAATAGCTATCTTTCAACGGATTTTCTTCTTCTGACCATTCACCCATAGTACTAGCAAACAAGTCTGATTCTTTCATCATTTCATTTTTTGATTGTTCTTTAGATTTATATTCCGAAGAAGCAATATTATCTATTTTTGACAATTCATTTTCAAACGTTTTCAAGCCTTCCTCTGTGATATCCCTATTTAAGAAAACTACTACTGTAACATCTTTTTCAATTAGCGTAGTAAAATTGTTAACATTAGATGAAGCAATTAGTGAAAAAGCAACAACAATTAAAGTTATACTTATACAAGATATAGAAGCTATAGATAACGAAAAATTTCTAATTACACTTTTAAAAGCATCTCTTATACTTCTGCCAAACATTCTAAATAGCTTCATTATCATACTTTCCTTTCTCATAGTCTCTTACTAGTCTTCCGTCCTTTAAAACTAGTACTCTTTTTTTCATTTTATTTACTATATCTTTATCATGAGTAGCCATAATAATCGTTGTACCTGTGGTTTTATTAATATTATCCAAAACCTTTACTATTTCCATACTCATATCCGGATCAAGATTACCTGTAGGCTCATCACAAATCAACAATTTAGGACTATTAACTATTGCCCTCGCAATCGCAACACGTTGTTGTTCCCCTCCTGATAATTGGTCTGGGTAATTTCTGGTTTTTGCTTTAAGGCCAACCAGCTCTATCGCTTTTAATGTCCTCCTTTTTATTTCAGATTTCTTTGTTCCAATAACCTCTAAAGTAAAAGCGACATTTTCATAAACAGTTAATTTTGGCAACAATCTATAGTCTTGGAAAACTATCCCCAATCTTCTTCTTAATTTATAAACCTTACTGTTCCTAAGTTTTGCAACGTTTATTCCTCCTATTACGATTTGTCCACTGGTAGGTTTTTCTTCACGATAAAGCATTTTTATTAAAGTGGATTTTCCACTTCCAGAACCACCTATTACAAAAACAAAATCACCTTTTTTAATCCTTATATTCAAATCATAAATAGCTGTAACTCCGTTTTTATATCTTTTATTAACTCCTTTAATATTAATTAATTCCAAATTTACACCACCTTGTACTTTATAAGTATATCACAAAATGTGACTATTTTCCACCTTTTACCTGATATGAATCTGTTATTACTATAAATGCTTTATCATCAATTTCGTGTATCCCTTCTTTTAACTTAAAATAATCCCTTGTTGGAACTGTAGTCATAATTACTGCTTGTTTTTTTCTCAAAAAGCCTCCTTTTGTATTAAAAATGGTATATCCAGCTTCTAAAACATTTTTTATATAATTTTCAATTTTCTTTTGCTCTGTAGTTGTTATATAGAATATTTTTTTCTGCGAAATCCCTAAAATAATTTTATCAATAAAGATTTTACTTACATATAAGAATATAAGGGCATACATTATATTATTTATTCCAAAAACAATTCCACCAACTATCACTATAATAGAGTTAATTATAAGATTAGTATGCGCAATAGAAATATGAAATTTTTTATATAAAATTTGACTTATTAAAATTATTCCTCCCTGACTCATATTTAATTTACATGTTACTCCCGCAACAATACCTGAAATCATCCCTGAAAATATTATTATGAGCATCATATCATTATATTCTAATGGTATAATTTCTGTAATCACCGAGGTTATTTTAACAAAAAATGGATAAATCACAGAAGCGTATAAAGCACTTGCCACAATCTCATATTGTGAACAAGCCAAAGCAAGAAATAAAATGGCTAATGAAATTATTAAAATAGTAATAGAAGGAGAAAAATTAAATATTGATTCTAAAATAACCGAAATCCCATTTACCCCTCCTGCAACTATCTTTGCAGGACTTATAAGTAAATTATAATTAATTGCAGCAACAAACATCATAAATGTTAGAACTGCATACTTATAAAATTTATAGTCAATAGTCTCTTTTTTCATTTATTCACCGCCCAACACTTCATACGCATCAGTCGCAACAAAAAACGCACCATCATCAATTTCATGTATTCCTTCCTTTAACTTAAAATAATCTTTAGTAGGTATTACACAAAACAATACTTTTTGCTTTTCTTTAGTAAAACCGCCTTTGGCATCAAAAACAGTAACACCATGTCCCAATTGTTCCAAAACATATCTTTTTATTTCTTCATCTTTTTCAGCTATTATATAGAAAGCTTTAGAATCAGAAATACCTAAAAGCACTTTGTCGGTTAATATGCTAATAATATAAAGAGTTACGAGCGCATACATCAATTTAGTTATTCCAAATACAAAGACTCCACACAAGACAATTAATCCGTCAGACATAATAAGAGCATTTCCCATGCTTACTTTGAAATATTTTGATATTATTTGATTAATTATATCGGTACCACCAGTTGTAAATCCCGCTTTAAAAATTAAACCCGCACCTATTCCATACAAAATTCCACCAAACAACGCATATATAAGCATCTCAGAATCGTTAAATGTTAAATACTGTGAAACACTATCTGTTAACTTAACAAATATAGGAAATAAAATCGAACCTAAAACAGAACCTCTAGTCTTCTCTTTTCCAAGAACAAAATAACTTACTATTAGTAAAACTATAGAACTTATCATAATAAAGATTGAAGGATCAATACCAAATAATTTTTTAGTTATTATTGATATTCCACTAACTCCTCCAAAAACAAT
>JAEDKN010000034.1 GCA_016295795.1 Bacilli bacterium | reverse complement strand
AAAATATGCTTATGATGATGAATTAAAGATAGCTATAGAAAAAACAATTCCGTTAATGATAGAAAGATATGGTGAAGAGAATAAAGAAGAGGTGTTCTCGCTTTTTAGAAATTTAAAAATATTTTCATGTGAAGATATAAATAAAGAAACACTTGATTCGATAAGAGGACAAGTTATGGGTGATAATAATAAACATGTTTTAGAAATAGAGACTGAAAGCGCATATGGTAGCGGTGCTGAAGCTAGTTCAGCTTACTCTTATGAGACTTTATATGATGAGAATATGGATATTTTAGGAGAATTTCGCTGGTTGGTTGTTAAAGACATGAAAGGTAGTGTACATTCTGATTTGTATAAAGAAAAGTTTGGTACGACTATCAATATGCCTTATTTTATCCATGAAATTAATCACGCTTATGCTATGCAGCATCCCAAATATGTAATAGATGGTAATAAAATTTATTCAAAACACGGAATGTATGAAACCGTTGATGAATTTGAAAGAAAGGGCAATACTGTTGAATTAAGATCGGTAAATAAAAGTCATGTTATTTTAGAAGAAATGATAAATGAATCAATTTCTCAAGAAATGTTAGTAGAATTATTGAATGTTAAAGATTATGATGAAGTAAAAGAAATATATGAAGAAATTCATCATGTTTCAACAGGATATACTTCTTCTGTAATATTTTTAGCACAACAATTGGAACAGGTTTTAGGAAGGGACAATCTTGATAAGTATAGAATGAATAATGTTTCTTCTATAATAAAAGATTTTAATATTACTGCTTCACAAAGTTCTATAAGCGATATTTATTTTAAGGATCAAACAGCTTATGACTATTTAAGTGAAAAGTGCTTTGAAATATTTTCTCTTTCACAAACGGGATTTATGTATAGTCCTGATGAATATGGCGCTAAAATGAGGGAGCTTTTGTGGGATGGTATCGCAACAATTGATGCATATAAGGGAGTTTCGTTAGATGATTATGAACAAATAAGATCCGAAGCTTTAGGAACTGTTGAAGAAAAAAAACAATTATAGCATTTGCAAATTATCGTTATTTACTGTATACTTTATTCGGGTGATTTTATGTTTATAAATTTGGAAGAATTAAATTCTAATGTCAAAGATGAAATTTTAATTTCTTCTGAGGTGAATTTTGATAAAGATTTATTAAGTAATTCTTCTATCAAGGATTTAAAAGATGTTTTTGTAAATGGTAAAATTTATAAAGATGCAAGTAATGAATTTGTTATTGAAGCCACTGTAGAAGGTAAAATGATAATAGAAGATTCTATAAGTTTAGAAGATGTAACATATCCATTTTTGATAAATATAGACGAAAATATTGAAGAAATTTTACAAAAAGACAAAAATACTATTGATATTATTCCAATTTTATGGCAAAATATTGTTTTAGAGGTCCCACTTAGATATACTGAAGTAAAAGATTTGAGTAGTTATAGTGGTGATGGTTGGAAATTAATTAGCGAGGAAGAGGTTAACAGTAATAATCCTTTTCTAGAACTTAAAGAAAAATATAAAGAGGAGTGATAAAAATGGCTGTACCATTTAGAAAAGTTTCAAAGACTAGAAAAAGAATGAGAAGAAGTCATAATGCTTTAGAAGTTGTAGGTACTACAAAATGTACACAATGTGGCGCAACAATTAAGCCTCACCGTGTATGTAAAGCATGTGGAAATTATAAAGGTAAAAAAGTTACTACAAATAAAGAAGAAACTAAATCAGAAAAATAAATACAAAGGTTATTTGATTAATCTTTGTTTTCTTTTGCTTTAATACTTGATAGAAACATTACAATTTGTTATAATAGAGCTCAATTAATGGGGGAAAATAAAATGAAGTACGAATATGATTGGGGAGCAATTCGTTTTGAAATAATTCGAGATGTTGACTCTACATTTAAAGTAATACCTATAGGATTTTGTATAGGAAAGTATGATACCGAAAGAGGAATTTTTAAAAATAGAAAAGGAAATGAAATTCCTTTAATCGAAGATTTCTGTATTTATCCAGATCCCGAAACAACTTACTTTTGTGGATTTCCGGTAAATATAACTACTCTTAAAGAAATGGATGCCTCTTCTTTTGAAGAAGCCGCAAATGACTTTATGTATAAATATTTCTTTGCGCTTAAAGCTTATAATTTTTATTGTAAATATACATGTAAAGACAATAGTATAGTAACTAGTTTTTATGCAGTAGATAAAGATGAAAATGTTATGCAAATAGATATGTCTAAACCAATGAAGTTTAAGGAAGAAACTCCAAAAACAGAAAAAAAAGAGGCTTCTAACCTTTCTAGAAGAGAAGTTGTAGAGTTGATGAAAAAGCGTGTAGTTGCCCAAGATAGTCAAGTTGAATCATTTGTAAGTGCAGTTTTTTCTAATCAGAAGTATGGAAGTTTTGAAGGACTTAAAGTTAATCTATTAATTATAGGATCAACAGGGACTGGAAAAACGGAAATGTGTAGAAGTTTATCTAAAATAATCGAAACTCCATTTATTATTAAGGATGCTACTAAATATAGTACAACAGGTTATGTTGGAAATTCTGTCCTAGAAATATTAAAAGATTTATATATTGAATCAGGGAAGAACAAAGAACTTACTGAAAGAGGAATAGTATTCATTGATGAATTTGATAAACTTGGGGTAAAAGATTCTAATACAAGTGGCGTAAGAACAAAAGATGTTCAACAAGAGTTGTTAGGATTATTAGATGGTCAAGAATATTCAATTGAAGTGGAAAGAGATCACTATGTTACTATCGATACTTCAAAAATAACTTTCGTATTAGGTGGGGCATTCCAAAATATTATTGATGAACTAAATAATGTTAAAAACCCTATGGGTTTTGGTTCAAAAGACTCAAAAGAGGAAGATAAAAAAAGTTTAGTAACTCCTAAAGATTTAAATGAAAAGGGTGGAATTGAAGCAGAACTGCTTAGAAGAATTTCTATAATAATTCAGATGAATAACCTAGATAAAGAAGCACTTAAACAAATACTTGCAACTTCTGAAATTAGTAATTTAAAAGTATGGGAAAAAGCACTTCTTGAAATTGATAATGTAACTTTGACTTATCAAGATGAAACACTTGAGATGATTGCTGAGAAAGCTCAAAAATTAAAAGGAGGGGCAAGTTCATTAAAATCAGTTGTTACTTCCTCATTAGAGCAAATTAGATGCGATATTGCAGATGGATTGATTAGTGATTGTGAGGTCGAAATAACTGAGGAAACTTTAGATGATCCAACTAAATATAAAGTAAAAAAGAAAAAAATAGGGATGAGAGAAAATGAATTATCAGCTTTTAATGGATGAGGTTATAAATAAAATTAAAGATTGTAAAACCAAGCCAACACTTTTATTACATGCGTGTTGCGCACCTTGTTCATCTTATGTGTTGGAATATTTAACTAAATATTTTAAAATAACTATTTTATATTACAACCCTAATATATATCCAGAAGAAGAATTTGATAAAAGATATAATGAGCTTGATAAACTCATAAAAGAAATGCCTTCTTGTAGTGATGTAGATCTAGTTAATGTTGGGTATAGAAATAGTGATTTTGAAGATGCTATAGATGGATTGCGTGACGAGCTTGAAGGCGGGAAACGTTGTTTTAAATGTTATGAGTTAAGGCTAAGAGAGTCAGTTATTTATGCGAAAAATCATAATTTTGATTATTTTACAACAACTCTTTCTATTAGTCCTTATAAGAATGCTATAAAATTAAATGAAATAGGTGAACTATTAGAAAAAGAATATAATGTCAAATATTTACATGCTGATTTTAAGAAGAAAAATGGTTATAAAAGAAGTATAGAATTGTCTAAGGTTTACAATTTATATCGTCAAGACTACTGTGGCTGTGTATATTCTAAGAAAAAAAATAAATAAACGCTCGAATAGAGTGTTTTTTTTTCGCAATAAATGTTAAAATTATGTAGAAGGAGATACTCATGAAAACATTGAATTTTTCAAAATATGAAGAAGTATTACTTATTATTCCAAATAGTATTAGATTTAAGATTCTAGAACATTTTAATCATGAAAGTGAATTCTTAAATTATAAAATAATGTCATTAGAAGAACTAAGAGAACATGTTTATTTTTCTTATGATGTTAATGCGGTTTTATATTTGATGAGCAATTATTCCTTAAATAAGGATACTGCCGATGAAATTCTAGAAAACTTATATTATATAGAAGAGGATTCTTACGATAATGAAAAATTATCCTTTTTATCAAAGATAAAAAAAGAGTTGATATCAAAGAATCTTTTGCTTTTTGATGAAATGTTTATTGATTATATAAAAAGAAAAAAAATAATTGTTTATGGATACTCTAAAATAGATAAATTCTATAAAAATATGTTAGATTCTATAAATGCAATAGTTATAGATGATGAATTTACCAATAAAAAACATGACGTATATATATTAGATACTCTAGAAAAAGAAGTAGAGTTTGTATTTAATGAAATTTCAAAACTTATCGATAATGGAGTAGATATAAATAAAATAAAACTAGCAAACGTTAGTGATGAATATTTATATACAATACGTGTTTTTTCAAATCTTTATAATATACCCGTTGCTTTTTCTGATAATTATATATATTCTGCACCTATTACTAAGAAGTTTTTATCATTATTAGAAGAATCTAGATCATTTTTCGCAGCTCTTGAAATAACAAAAGTGGAGTTTGATATGAGTAATTACAACAATTTATATATACATAATGCTCTATTTAAAATATCTAATAAATACAATGATTTAGGAGATTATCCATTTGATGTGGTATTTAATGCAGTATTACAAGAAATAAAACAAACAAAGTTAATTCCACAAAAGAAAAAAAATCAAATAGAACTGGTAAACATAAATAATAATATATTTGAAAATGATGACTATATATTTTTATTAGGATTTAATCAAGGGAGTATTCCGTCTTTCTTTAAAGATGATGACTATATAAGTGATTATTTGAAAGAAAAATATAATTTACTTTTATCCAAAACTGTTGAAAAAAATAAACTAGAAAAACAAAGCATTATTTCTTCTATAAATAAAATAGAAAATCTAACTATAACTTGCAAATTAAAATCAATAAATGAAGAATTTATGATATCAAATTTAGTTAATGAGTTAGACTATAATAAAATATATCCATTAGTTGATTATTCAAAAATCTTCTCTAGTAAAGCAACAGAACTGTCGCTTGCAAAGAGATTAGATGATTTTATAAAGTATGGTATAAAAAGTGATGAGTTAATACTATTATATAGTAATTTTAATATAGATTATCTGTCATATAATAATTCATTTACTGGAATAGATAACAATAAATTATTAAATAAACTTAGTCCCAAATTGACATTATCCTATACACATATTGATAATTATTTTCATTGTGCTTTTAAGTATTATTTAACAAATCTTTTGAAACTAGATAAATATGAAGAAAATTTTAACACTACAATAGGAAATTTATTTCATTATATTTTATCTATCTGTTTCAAAAAAGATTTTGATTATGATTATGAATATGAGAAGTATATTAAGATGTTAGAACTTACCCCAGCCAACAAGTTCTTCTTAAAAAAATTGAAAAAAGAACTTAAATTAGTTATAGAACAAGTGAAAAAATTACAGGATGAAACAGGTCTTACTAAATTATTATTAGAACATAAAATCAATATAGATAAAACTAGTATAATTCCTGTTGTTTTTACTGGTGTTGTCGATAAGATAATGTATAAAGAAAAAGAAAAAACTTTGGTTAGTATAATAGACTATAAAACAGGTAATACAAGTATAGATCTTTACAATGTTGTATATGGTTTAGGCATGCAACTTCCTATTTATTTGTATTTAACCAAAAATAGTAATCTTTTTAATAATGTTAAGTTTACAGGATTTTATTTACAAAAAATCTTATCAAATGAAATAAACTTTTCTGTTAATAAAACATATTTAGAACAAAAATATGATAATTTAAAACTAGAAGGGTACTCAACAGATGATATATCAGATTTAGAGGTATTTATACCTGATTATGAAAATAGTAAGTTTGTAAAATCGATGAAAACAACCAGTAAAGGATTTTATACATATGCAAAAGTCTTGAATAATAGACAAATAGAAAATTTAATAAACGTAGTAGATTCTAAAATAGATGAAGCTAGAGATAATATTTTATCTGGTAATTTCTCTATAAATCCAAAACAGATTGGGTTAGAAAAAGTTGGATGTAATTTCTGTAAATTTAAAGATATATGTTATAGAAATGAAAAGGATTTTATTAAGTATCCTAAAAATGAATCTCTAGATTTTCTAGGAGGTGAAGATAATGCCTAGATGGACTAACGAACAACAGGAAGCTATAGATAAAGAGGGAACTAATATAATTGTATCCGCAGGTGCAGGAAGTGGTAAAACTGCAGTTTTAACGGAAAGAGTAATTAGAAAACTAAAAAATAATATTGATATAGATAGGCTACTTATTTTAACTTTCACAAACGCAGCTGCAAAAGAGATGAAAGAACGAATTAGAGCTGCGATAAAGAAAGATATATCACTAGAACGTCAACTTGATTTGATAGAAGAAGCATATATTACCACCTTTGATAGTTATAGTCTTTCTCTAGTAAAAAAATATTATTATTTGTTAAACGTAAGTAAAAACATAAAAATAATAGATGCAAGTGTTATATATTGCGAGAAGAGTAAAATAATAGATAATATATTTGATGATTTGTATGAACAAGAAGATAGTGATTTCTTAAAATTAATTGAAGATTTTTGTATAAAAAGCGATAAGGACATAAAAAAATATATATTAAATATAAATGATAAATTAGATTTGTTATATGATAAATTAGAATATTTAGATAATTATTTTGATAAATTCTATAATGATGAAAAGATAAATCACGATATAGAATTATTTGTAAATATATTAAATTCTAAGAAAAAGAAGATAGATTCATTAGTTGAAATTTTGGCAAACTATGTTGAATCTGATTATATAGAAATATTAATGGATACTTTAAATCCTATAATATCTTCTGATAACTATGAATCGTTAAAATTATCTCTTAACGTTAAAATGCCAAATATTCCAAGAAATAGTAGCGAAGAGGCAAAAAAATACAAAGAAGATATTTCTTCTGTTATAAAAGAGCTAAAAAGTATTTGTATATATGAAGATACCAAAGAAATAAAAGAAGGAATAACAAGTACAGAAGTATATGTTAGATCTATTATAAAAATAGTGAAGCTATTAAGTAAAAAGTTAGATGATTTCAAGAAGAAAAACAATGTATATGAGTTTAACGATATAAGTAAAATGGCAATAAGAATACTTATAGAAAATCCTAATATTTGTAATGAAATAAAGAATAATTTTCAGGAAATTATGGTTGATGAATATCAAGACACTTCTGATTTACAAGAAAAGTTTATATCACTTATACAAAATAATAATGTTTATATGGTGGGAGATATAAAACAGTCAATCTATAGATTTAGAAATGCCAATCCATATATATTTAAAAATAAGTATGATAATTATTCAAAAGGATTTAGTGGATATAAAATAGACCTAAATAAAAATTTTAGATCAAGAAAAGAAACTCTTGATAATATAAATATAATATTTAATATTATCATGGATGATGCAATTGGAGGCGCAGATTATTCTAAATCACATCAAATGATATTTGGTAATAATATGTATTTAGAAGAAGGAAAAACTACTCAAAATGAAAACTTTGAAATATATAACTACAAGTATGAAAAAGGGAAAAATTTTACTAGAGATGAAATAGAAGCATTTATAGTTGCATCTGATATAAAAAACAAAATAAATACTCATTATAAAGTTTTTGACAAAGAAGAGGGAATACTTAGAGATTCCAAATATAGCGATTTTGTTATATTGATGGACAGGGCAACAAAGTTTGATTTGTACAAGAAAATATTTGAATATATGAATATTCCTCTTACAAAATATACAGACACTTCTATTACTGATAGTAATGATTTATTAATTATAAAGAATATAATAGGACTTATAATAAAATATTATAAAAAAGAATTTGATCTTGATTTTAGATATAATTTTATATCGATTGCTAGAAGTTATTTGTTTAATTATGAAGACTCTAAAATATTTGATTATTTAGAAAATAAGAATTATGAAGATAGTGACATTATAAAGATAGTACAAGAAATAAATAAAGATTATGATAATCTATCAATTAAGACATTAGTTGCTACTATAGTAGAAAAATTTAAATTCTATGAGAAATTAATAAACGTAGGAAATGTTCAAAATAGCATAATAAGATTAGAATATATTTATAATTTAGCCGGTAATAGCGAAGATATGGATTATGATATTGAAGCATTTTATGACTATCTAACAAAACTTGTAGAAGATGACTTTAGTATTAAGGTATCTATAAGTGAAAATAGTCTTGATAGTGTCAAGATAATGACTATTCATAAGTCAAAAGGACTAGAATATCCAATATGTTATTATACCGGAATATATTCAACATTTAACATATCTGATACTAAAGATAAATTCATATTTGATAATAAATATGGAATCATATCACCATATTTCAAAGAAGGAATAAATAAGACTATATATAATTATTTATTTAAAACTGATTATATAAAAGAAGAAATAAGCGAGAAAATAAGACTTTTCTATGTAGCTCTTACTAGATGCAGGGAAAAAATGATATTAGTAGGGGAAATAGAGGATAAAACTTTAAATAGTAATGAAGCTAGATTAAACTATAAATCATTTTTAGATATATTAAATAGCGTTTATAAAGAAATAGAAGAATATATAGTTGATGTAGATTTAAATAAGGTAGAGCTAAGTAAGGATTACAATTTAATAAAAGATATAAATTATGATGAGTTAATTAAAAAAACAGATAAAAAAGTAGTGGTAAGAAAATTGGAAATAGAAAACAATTTAATAGAAGAAAAAAAGTTTTCAAAAGATTCTCCTTCGTTATTTTTTAATTCCACAAGGAAGAAAATGCAACTTGGTACCAAAATTCATTACTACTTAGAATGTTTAGATTTTAATAATCCTGATTTTACTAAAATAGATAAAGAGTACCATAATTATATTAATAATTTTTTGCATACAAATTTGGATTTTTCTTCTTGTTCTATATACAAAGAGTACGAATTTATGTATAATGATGGATATAATAGTGGTCACGGAATTATAGATTTAATGTTAGTTTATGATGATGAAATAAAAATTATTGATTACAAGTTAAACAATATTATAGATGAAGCATATATTAATCAGCTTAACAGCTATAAAGAGTACATAAAAACTAGAACTAATAAAGAAGTAAAGACCTATCTTTATTCAATATTTTCTGGTAAACTAGAAGAAATAAATAAGAATTAAAAGGGTGAAGGAAATGGGTAAGATATATATATTTGGACATAAAAAGCCTGATACTGATTCTGTAACTTCGGCAATTTCACTTGCTTATTTAAAGAGAAAACAAGGATTTGATGCAGAGGCAAAGGTTTTGGGAAGGTTAAATAATGAAACGAAATTTGCACTTAATTATTTCAATGTAGAATATCCCGAATATTTAAATGATGTAAAAACTCAAATAAAAGATATTAATTATAATCAGACAATAATAAATAAAAATTTCTCTATAAAAAAGTGCTATGATATTTTAAAAAGTGAAAAGTTGAGTGGAGCTCCTGTAGTAGATAACAAAAATAAATTAGTGGGAATTATAACTCTAAATGATATATCTTCATACTTTATAGAAGGTAACTTTATAAAATTAAAAACTTCATATGAAAACATTCTAGATTGTCTGAAAGCAGAAGAAGTATTAAGGTTTGATAATGAAATAGAAGGAAATATCTTAACTGCTTCTTATAGAAGTACAACTTTCTTAAATAATATTGATTTAAATAAAAATACTATTTTAATAGTTGGCGATCGTCATAGTATATTGGAGTATGCAGTAAATTCTTCTGTAAAAATGATAATAGCTGTAGGAGATGCTGAAATAAAGGAAGATCATTTACTGATTGCTAAGAAAAATAAAGTTAACATAATAAAGACAAATTATGATACTTTTCATACAACCAAGTTGATAAATCTAAGTAATTATATTGAAGATATAATATTGACTAAAGATCCAATAAAGTTTGATGAAAATGATTATTTAAGTGATTTTATAGAAATAAGTAATGAAACTAAGCATACTAATTATCCAATTGTTGATAAAAAAAATAATTGTTCAGGATTTATAAGACTTGTAGATATAAATGATAAAAACAAGAAAAAAGTAATTTTAGTAGATCATAATGAAGTCGCTCAAAGTGTTGATGGGATAGAAGAGTCCGATATAATGGAAGTAATAGATCATCATAGATTAGGAACGTTTTCAACGTCTTCTCCAATAACTTTTAGAACTATGGCTGTAGGAAGTACTAATACCATAATTCATCAAATATATGAGGAAAACAATTTTCCGATTCCAAAAGAAATTGCTGGAATCATGTTATCCGGAATAATTTCTGATACGCTACTTTTAAAATCGCCTACGACAACTCAATTTGATAAGCAAGCAGTTTTAAGACTTAGTAAAATTGCTGGAGTAGATTATGAAAAATACGGAATGGAAATGTTTAAGGCAGGTTCATCAATTCGTGGAAAGAGTTTAGAACAAATACTATTTAGTGACTTTAAAGTATTTAAAGTTGGTAATATAGAAGCAGGAATCGGTCAAATATTTACAACTGATTATAATAGCTTGAAACTTGATGTGAATAAAACGATTGAATTATTGAATACAACATCTGCGAATAATGATTATGTGGTAGTTGCTTTATTTATAACAGACGTAATGAAAAATGGTTCTTATATATTATTTAATGATAAGGCAAAACATATTTTAGAAGATAGTTTCAATGTTGAAGATTTAACTCAAGGTTATTATTTTAAAGATATAGTGTCAAGAAAAAAACAAATTGTTCCTTCTATAATAGAAGTTTTGGAGAAAAAATAAGTGTAAAGTCGAATTTAATTCG
>JAEDKN010000067.1 GCA_016295795.1 Bacilli bacterium | reverse complement strand
AGTAATAATTATCTACCAATAAATGCAAATATATTTGTTTTTGATGCTTATGGTGAGTATAGAAATGCTTTTTCTAGATTAAATGAAATATCTCCGATGTTAAATACAAAGTATTATACAACAAATACTAATTATCCAGAAGGTGATATATTAAGAATACCTTTATGGCTTTTAAAAACAGACGATATTGCTCTTTTATTGGAAGCAAGTGAACCTGCTCAATTGTCTATTATAGATAAAGCATTAAGATTAGTTCCAATTATAAAAGGAAATGATCCTACTGCGATTAAACATTGTAATGACATTATCGCAAGGGCAATATTAGATTTATTAAAAAGTGGAAAAGATACAATTAAAATAAGTGATCAAATTAAAGCTATTTTGTCTACTGTATCTACTCCTGAGTTAAATCTTGAATCCATAGTTTCACAACCTGGATACAATAGAACATTAAAACAATGTTTATATGTAGATAACAATGGTAAAATGCTTGAGATGGAACTTGTTACTAATTTCATTAGCACATTCGTAATAGATGGATTAGAAATGCCGGATTCTAGAGAAGATGTTATGTATACTTTAAGTGATTTGGAGAAGGCCTTAGAATTTTCCCTTATCTCAGAGGGAATCTTAAAAAGTGACAAAGTATTTGATTATGCTAATATCCTAAGTGTTAGACTTCATTCTTTAGTAAATAGTAGCTATGCTGAATACTTTAATTATGATACGATGGTTGGAAGAGAAGGATATATAAATGAACTTTTAACGACTTCGTTTGATGGAAAAAAAGCTCAAATTGTTAACTTTAATATAAATTATGTAAACGATCGTATGGCTAAATCATTGGTTAAAATAATTTCAAAATTATTATTTGATTATGCGGCTGAAAACAGAAATCGTGCTAGTATGCCTTTTCATATAATTTTGGAAGAAGCACATAGATATGTACAAGATGATATAGATAAAGAATTACTTGGATATAATATTTTTGATAGAATTACAAAAGAAGGTAGAAAATATGGAGTGTTGTTAGGATTAATTACTCAACGTCCTAGTGAACTTAGCGAAACCAGTATTTCACAATGCAGTAATTTTATTATTCTTAGAACGCTTCATCCAAAAGATTTAAAATATATTCATGAAATGGTTCCTAATATGAGTGATGAGATTATTGCTATGTTGAAAACATTACAAGCAGGTCACGCAATAGGATTTGGTAGTGCATTTAAAGTTCCTGTTAGTGTTAGAATAGAAAGACCTAATCCAGAGCCACTTAGCAATAACTGTGATATAGTTAAAGTATGGTATAGCAATAATTAATAAAAATGAGTTTGACTTTAAGCTAAAATGTGATACAATTTACTTGTATTATACCAAAGTATGTATTTGAGGAGGATTTGAAAAACATGGCTTTAGATAAATTTAAGAATTTCTTATCTGGAAAAGAAGAGACTGGTAATGATGAGGAATATTATAATGACGATGGAAATATAGATAATGAAAACAAAATGATTTTGTTAGAACCACGAGCTTATTCAGAATCACAACAAATCGCAGATTATTTGAAAAATAGAAGTGCAGTTGTTGTCAATTTAAAAAGAGTAACTCCTGATCAAGCTAAAAGAATTGTAGATTTCTTAAGTGGTACTCTATATGCAATTGGTGGGGATTTACAAAAACTAGGTGGAGGAATATTTTTGTGTACTCCAAATAATATTAATGTAGAGGGAAAGATAAGCGATGAAAATGCTCCTAAATCTACTAAAAGTAAAAAAGTAAATGATGAGGACGAAGAATTTAACTGGTAATAAATAGTGAGTGAGGTGATAACATGAATAGATTTAGTATTGAAGAAAATGGTTATAATAAGGCTGAAGTAAACAAACTTATCGACGATGTTATTGTCCAAACTGAAGAAATTATCGAAAGAGTTAAAAAACAATCTAAACAAATAAAAGAGTTAAAACAAGAACTAGAAAAATATAAAAAGATGGAAGAAACTTTAAAAAACTCTATGTATAAAGCAGAAATTGCAAGCAATAATATCAAAAAACAAGCAATAGATGAAGGAAAAATGATTGTTGAAGATGCCAAAAGGAATGCTTCTAGGATTGTCAATGATGCTCTTTTACGTTCTGAAAAGATTGAATTAAAAGCTGATACTTTAGAACGAAACGTTAGAATATTTAAGAAAAAATTAAAACTTATCGTTGAGCAACAACTTTCGGTTGTTGATGAAATAGAAGA
>JAEDKN010000066.1 GCA_016295795.1 Bacilli bacterium | reverse complement strand
TTGAAAGTAACCCCCGAAAACGATAACTAAAAAAGCAATAAAAAAAGACTAGATTACCATATATAATAACATATGTTAACCTAGTCAATGTCATAACTTAAATATACATCTATTTTAAAACTATTTCTTTGAAAATCAGATCTTCCTAAATCTAAAGTTTCAACTTCTTTACTAAATATTGGTAAAGAATTATCATCGTTTATATGTCTAGCACCAGTTCCTGTTGGAATTGGTTTTTTCAAAAGATTTAGATATATTTTTAATAATAGTTTATGTCTATCATTATCTTCTTTATATACTATTATTTCCTCTAAAAATTTATCTACAAATTCAGTAACATTATTTTTATAATCAACTTGTTTCTTTATAGCATCTTCAATAACTTTAATATTACCAAAACTATCTGCCATTAATTTTCTTTCTTGTTCAACTTTTCCAATTCTAATATTCAGAGATGATATTTCTTCGTTATATTTATCATTTCTTTCTTTAAATTCAAGATTGCTAATACTACCATCCATATTCAACTCTAATAGTTTTTCTTTTTTTGCTTCAATAGTTTTAATATCTTTCTTTATATTAGATATTTCGTATTGATAATTATTATCTATTTTTAAATTAGAATAATAATCTAACATTTCTTTAATTATTTCATTTTTATTATTAAATACTTGTCCCATTATAATTGTAAAAATATTGTTTAAATCCATTTCTGCAATTATAGGACTTTCACAAGCATCTAATCTATATTTAACATAATTACCACAAGCCCATCTAGGCTTTGTTTGTTTTCTTTTACTTGACATCCTCTGATAAGAAACATTATGATCACTACAAAATATTTTTGTAGTATAACAATATTTTCTTTCAGACCTTTTGGCATTGCCATTACTTGCTTTCATTAATATACTCCTACTATCTAATATTTCATTTGCACGATTCCACAATTCTTCACTAACTATGGCTGGTATGGATTCATCTTTATAAATTATTTGTTCTTCTTTTGGAATATAAACTCTTTGTTTAGTTCTATAATCAATTGTTTCAGTAGTATGACCACGATAAAAACCTTTATATTTAGGATTCTGTATTATTCTTTTTAAAGTATCTTTATCATAAATATTTCCCTTATAGTTATTTATTCCTTGTCTATGTAATTCCATTGCTAATTTATAAAAACCATATTTACCAGATGCATACAATTCAAATATTTTTCTTATTTTTTTTGCTTCTTCTTCAACAATAACTAATTTAGCATCATCTTTTTTATAACCAGTAATGGTACTAGAGCCTAAAACTCTTCCTTTTTTAATTGCTTCTTTATGTCCCCATTTTACACGAGAAGAAAGTCTTTTCACTTCTTCTTGTGCAACACTTCCCATCATATTAAGTATGAATTCAGAATTAGGATCATAAGTATTTATACCATTAGACTGGAAATATACACCAACATCATTAGCAAGTAATTCTTGTGTATATTTAATACTATCAGATAAATTTCTAGAAAATCTAGAAACTTCTTTTGTAACTATCAAATCAAAATAACCAGATTTAGCATCATCAATCATTTGTAAAAACTTTTTTCTCTTTTTGACAGTGCTACCACTAATACCTTCATCTATATAACCCTTAACATAAGTCCAATTCTTATTTGACTTTATAAAATTTTTAAAAAAAGATATTTGATTATCCAAAGAGTTTAATTGCTCATCACTTTCAGTAGAAACACGAGCATAAAAAGTAACTCTTAAAGGTAGTTCGGCAATGTTTTTGCCCTTTAAGATTTCTTCTCTTACTTTATAGAATCTCATAAGCTACCTCCTTAACAACTTTTTACCTTTTTACTACAACAATTAATTTTCTTATAAATAATCTTACAAACTTCATCATATTGTTGCTCAGTAATTACACCTTGATCATATAATTTTTTATTAATTATTAATTCATATTCAAGGATGGTTATTCTTGGAGTTTTCACTAACAAGAGCCTCCAAAAATAAGAGAAAAATTATCGTTTAATCTTTTAGTTGATTGCATGGTACCTCTCTTGAAAAGGATTGTCAAATCATTATGGGCATATTTGAAAAACTTTTTAATTTTTTTCAAAAAAACACCTCCAACTAGTAGAAGTGTATGAATAAATTTAATGAAAATGAACAATAATATTAATTTAGACATTATTTTTATTGTCCCTTTCTAAAGTTAAATCTTTTTCTAAAGGATTCTTTAAATGTATTTCAATAGTAGATTTAGTATTATTACCAT
>JAEDKN010000033.1 GCA_016295795.1 Bacilli bacterium | reverse complement strand
GTTGCTCCATTTTTATCAAATGTTGCTTTGAATGTTTTTTGCACTTGAGTAGTTGAATTATTACTACTATTGTTATTATTACTACTATTGTTGTTATTATTTGTTGAATTATTGCTACTTGAACTATTGCTTGTTGATGAATTACCAACAGTTGAATCTTTTATTTTATATTTTAAGGTCTTATATTCAACAACCTTATTTTTACAACTACTATCTTTATATATAGTCCAACTAGCATAAGTATCGTTTTTATTGACTTTAAAAGTTATAATCGCACCTTTATTAGTATCAACCAAAGTACATTTGTAATTAGTAATTGCAGTGCCGTCAGCATATGCCACTGGCTTATAATAATATTCTCTAGACCCAACGTATTGGAACAATGCTGCTACTTTTACTTCTGTTCCTTTTTCAACTTCATTTCCTAAAACATTATCAAAGTGAACTACTGTAGGAATAATCAATGCTTCTTTATCTTCGCCAGAAACCTGTTCTCTTATGTTCCTAAATATTACGAATGACGTGATTCCCAATATAATTACTGCAATAAGTATAGCAATTATTAACTGTTTTTTTATATTTTCTTTATTATCCAATTCGCATTCTCTCCTTTTAATATAAGCAATACACCTACTGTATTATTATAATAATATAATACATTTTCAACTATATTTTGTCAATAAAATCATTGAACATTTATAAAGCTTGTGTTACAATAAATTCATAATAAAGGAGAGTGTAAATGATGAATTTCAAGAAGATTTTGCCTTTTATGATTATAATAATTCTAGTGACTTTATGTGCATGTGAAAAAAAGACAACAAATAGCTCAGAAAATGAAATTATTTCATCAAAGGACCCTATAATACAATTCGATGAAGGTTTAACAAAAAAAGGAATTGATTTTAAAAAATTAGAGTTAGAAACCCCACAAAATGGCTCAGAAAAAACCGTTTATTACTATTTTGATGACAATTCTCAATTATCAGTTTATTTATTTGATACAAATAGTGAAAAATATCAAGAAATATTAGATAATGGGTATATAACTTATGAAGGAATCGAACAACCAATAGAAATTATCGCTAATAAGGGTCTAGTTATAGAAAAAAATACTGGCATATCTAACTTTGATAAAATTATTAATATATTAGAAAATATAGAATAGTAAAAAGAAGCTAAACAAAATTCTCATTTAAACAGACTTTTCGTTAAAGCTTCTTTTTTTTATTTTAATTCTTTCGCTGTTCTTACCATTTGTGCAGAATATCCCATCTCATTATCGTACCATGCAACTATTTTTATTAATTGTTTTCCATCCGCATCTAAGACCTTTGTGGAAAGACCATCAACCATAGCTCCACATCTTGATCCAATTATGTCACTAGATACAATCGGATCCATAGTAAATTTTAATGTTTCATTTGAACTTCTCTTTAACTCTTCATTTATTTCTTCTTCTGTGGTGTTTTCGTTAAGTTCAAGCACTAAATCTATAACAGAACCAGTTGGAACAGGAACTCTCATTGCGGTACCTTCTAACTTGCCCTTTAACTCTGGTATTACCGCTCCTATTGCACTAGCAGCCCCAGTCGAAGCAGGAATAATATTTGCAGCTGCAGCCCTTCCTCGCCTTGCCTTTATTCCTTTTTTGTGCGCAACATCAAGTGTAGCTTGATCATTAGTATAAGCATGAATCGTTGTCATAAATCCCTTATTAATCCCAAAACGATCATTTATAACCTTCAATATAGGCGCTAAACAGTTTGTAGTACACGAAGCTGCCGAAACCACTTCTTCATCACCAGTTAAAATATCATTATTTACATTATAAACTATAGTTTTTAAATCTCCCTTAGCAGGAGCTGAAATAAGCACTTTTTTTGCTCCAGCTAAAATGTGTGCTAATGCCTTTTCCTTATCCGTAAACTTCCCACTACATTCGAATACAATATCTATATCTAAATCTTTCCAAGGCAACTTTGAAGGATCCATCTCTGAATATACAGGTATCTTTTTCTCATTTATAACAATATTATTTTCCACAAAGCCAATCTCATCTGTTTTATAACTCCTATGATTAGTATCATATTTTAATAAATAAGAAAGTTGTTCTGCATCTGTCAAATCATTTATTGCAACAACATCAAAGTCCGGATCTTCTTCCATTAGTCTAAATACTAATCTGCCAATTCTACCGAAGCCATTTATAGCTACTCTAATCATATCTTCATAATCACTCTCCTATCATGATTTAATTATAATATTTAAAAAAAGTATTGTCTACAAATTCAACAATACTTTACATTTTATTACTGTCTAAAACATCCTCCACCTATGAATTCCCTTAAAATAGAATCCTTAGGAATATCTTCTGAAGGAATAGGCAAAAACATTTTAAGCATATTTATAAGTCTTTTTGCTTCCTCATAATAGGGGCTATCAATATCTACCGAATAAAGAAGTGGTTCAACGTACGTTTTTAATACTCCTATTTCATATATTAAAGAAGAATTAAAAACAACATCTGCTTCATCCTGATATGGGAATATATTTTTCTCCTCACCAGCTCTAACACTAGCCCATTTATCTAAACTATAATTAACATCATTACCTCTATGACGATTATCTCTTATTATTCTTCTTAGCAATCTATTATCAGACGTTGAAATTCTATTTTGATTATCAAGATTTAAGCAGGTTAATGGGGATATATATATCTTGTATTTTTTCCTACGAGGAATATTATCAAGAATCGTAGGATTAAGTCCATGAATCCCTTCTATTATTAAAATATCTTCTTTTCCTAATTTGATTTTTTCACCAGATTTATAATTAGGTTTTCCAGTAACAAAATCAAATATCGGAACTTGTACTTCTTCCCCATTTATTATTGATTCAATTTGTTCGTTAAATAGCTTTAAGTTTATGGCTTCTAGGCATTCGAAATCATAATTACCAAATTCGTCCTTTGGCGTTTCTTCTCTCGAAACAAAATAATTATCCATAGAAATAGTTTTAGGATTCATTCCAAAACTTCTTAAATACATACATAACTTATTGCAAGTAGTAGTTTTTCCAGAAGATGATGGGCCAGCCATCAATACTATTTTAAATTTTCCCTTTGCGTTATATATCTCCCTAGCTATATTAAGCAATTTATTGCTTTGAATAGTTTCTGATATTCTTATTAAATCCCCAATATTTCCTGAAGAAACAAACTTATTAAGTGCAGGGACTTGTTCCACGTTCATAATTGAAGCCCATTCGTGGTATTCTTTAAAAACATCAAATATCATTGAATGATGCGTATAATTTTTTATTTCATCTTTCATGTAAATAGTTTGATACAAGAGAACAAATCCATCTTCATTCAAATATTTTAAATCAAATCTCTCTAAACATCTGGTATTTATTGGCATCAAGCTAAAAAAGAAATTATACATATTTCCAAGTTTATACAAAGTTATAAAAGTGTTAGTATTATATTTTAACAGATTAACCTTTGACTCGTCTTTAACACTTTCAAAATAATCTATAGCGTCCATTCTATTAACATTCATTTTTTCTATTGGCATATTAAGTTTTACTAAATTCTTCATTTCTTTTTTTAATTCTATAACATCTTCTCTGGTAATTTTCTTACTGCACCTTACGTAAATACCTTTGTCAATTGAATGTTGACAAATTAAAGTATTATTCTTTAAGATTTTTTTACCCGCATAAGTTACAAGATATAATAATCCATTAACATACGATCTATTTGCTTCTTTATCAGCAGTAGTTAAAAATTCTATTTTAGAATCTTTATTTATAATACTTGATAATTCTTTGTATTGATTATTTACTTTTGCCAATATTATAGGTAAAGAGTAATCTTGTTGAAAGAGTTTACTTATCTCATATAAAGATGTTCCTTTGCTAACTTCTATTGTTTTATTATCTATTGTAATTTTTATATTTTCTATCATAAAAAATTCCCTCTATTCTCTATTATATCTTAACATAAATTTGAATTTTGTACACTATTTATATGTATATTTTTTATTATTTAACACTATTATAATTATAGGTGATTATAATGGGATTAGTACCAATGATAGTAGATAAAGAAGAAAATGGAGAAAGAAGTTATGATATTTTTTCAAGACTATTAAAAGATAGAATTATTTTGCTTAGTGGAGAAATAGATGATAATTCAGCTAATAGCGTAATTGCTCAAATATTATATCTTGATTCTTTAAATAATGAGGATATTAATATATATATTAATTCTCCAGGTGGTTCCGTTACTGCAGGAATGGCAATATATGATACTATGAATTTTGTTAAAAGTGATGTTTCAACAATATGTCTAGGAATGGCTGCATCAATGGGAGCATTTTTGCTTTCAAGCGGAACAAAAGGAAAAAGATTTGCACTTCCAAATAGCGAAATAATGATACACCAACCATTGGGTGGAGTACAAGGACAGGCAACTGAGATAAAAATAGTTGCAGAACAAATATTGAAAACAAAAAATAAATTAAATAAGATTCTAGCTAAAAATACAGGTCAAAACATAAAAAAAATAGAAAATGATACTGATAGAGATCATTTCCTAGATGCTACAGAGGCATTAGAATATGGCATAATTGACAAAGTAATTAAAGAAAAAGAAAGCTGATTTAGCTTTCTTTTTTAACAACTATTACTATTTTTGTACAAATCCAAATGTTATAGTATCAGTAACTTCATATGCATCATTATTTCCATCACTATCAACATCTTTATTGAATTCTGGTAAGTTTGTTACATCATTATATCTATAAGTAACAATTACTTCAGCAGTATTATTTTGAGATAAAACTAAATTTGATGGAGTTAAAATATTATTTGAAGCATCTGATGTAGCATCTGTTCCATCAATAGTAACTGTTCTAGTTATAAACTCATTATCTTTAAGTGTTGTACTGAATGTAGTTAAACCAGCTTTAATGCTACCATAGTTCTTAATTACTGCTTTATATTGAACTGCATCTCCTGGTTTTACTAAGTTAAATTTTACTGTTGCAGTATGCCTTGATTCATCCAAAGTAATACCATCTCCTGGTACAGTCCCTTCATTATCAGTTTCTGTTGCAGTAATACCAGTTGCAGTATTATCGATAAAACTATCATAATGTACATCCCAACTACTTGAAATTGTACCAGTAGTATTGATAGTCAAATTCTGAGATAATATTGCAAAACCAACACCCATGAAGATTAATGTTATACATAATGCAATGATTACAACATTTTTAGTTTTCTTTTCGTTCATCTTTTCACCTCCTATTAATAAAGTTATGAGAGAACTATTTTTATATCTTTCTCATACTATTTAAGTATATATTGTGTTTTCGATAAAGTCAATTCAATTTTATTTTATTTTCAAAAATATTACACACGCTTGTCACTATTTCTTAATTTATTTGCTATTTCTTTAAGCTTTCTAAATCTATGATTCAAACCTGATTTGGTTATCTTTTTACCTGTTTCCAATGACATAATTTCGCTTAATTCTAATAGGGAGGACTCCGGATATTTTAGTCTGTAAGTTGACACTTCCTTTAATCTATCGTCCAAAAAATTTTCTCCTAATTTATCTAATATAAGATTTATATCATTTATTTGTTCATTAGATGATAATAATATCTTATCAGTATTAGCTTGCTCACAATTATTCAATCTATTAGTTATATTTTTTTGTTCTTTAAGAGCTCTTATATTTTCATAGTACATAACGCCTTGAGATGCCCCTATCAATTTTAGAAAATCACTTATATCATCCGAATCTTTTATATAAACCATATATTTTCTATCTCTGAGTAGAATCTTAGCATTAAGTTCAAATTCGTTTAGCAATCTTTGTATAAAAACTGCTTCATATTTATTATCATATAAAAATTCCAAGTGATATTGTGACGTTTTAGGATCATTTATACTTCCCCTAGCATAAAAAGATCCTCTTATATAGGCTTTGATTTCATCTATAGATCCAACTATATAGTCGGATGTAACTTCTTTAAAATTTCCAGATTCATCTACAATAGACAAATCTTCTAGAATCACTTGCTTTTTTTCTCTTATAAAAATGTAATATATGTTTTTTTTATTAAATACTGGGTTAGATTTGTTTTGGATTTCACAATTAATATTATATATGTCCTTAATAAAAGAAAACATTCTTTTAGCTACTTTAATGTTTTCCGTATATAGCTCTATATATTCTTCATATATTTTTCCGTTTGCTCTAATAAACGCTGACAACTCTGCTATTTTTTCTGATTTTGTTAAATTCAACGTTGCAGTTTCATTTTTTATCTCTGATGTAAAAGACATGCCCTCACTTCCTTTATAAATACTTATATAATAAATACACCATTATTATACATACCAAAACGCAAATAATTACTATCGGATAGAAAATAGCACTAACAAAAGCAGACTCCTCTCTTTCAGTAAGAGCTCTTCCTGTTGGAGTTGATTTTACCAATATTGTTGAGTTCCCTCTTTCTCTTTTGCCTTCATCATTTAGCATTTTTACATAATCACTGAAATATGAATATTTTCTACCCCATATTACTGAATCGTAATATTCTGCCCCATAAGGAATGGCTGATCTTATTGATAAATAATTATCTTTGATATAAGAAGGATATTTTTTAGAAATTTCTGTATAATCATAAAAATAGTTCCCACTTCCCATTGCTAAATAAACATATACACCTAGGGATAATTCAGCCAAACTTTTAATATTTTCTTCAATCAACTTATCTTTATTACAATTTTTAGGAATTCTATCTATTTTAGAAAATCCAAAATATTCTTTATTATTATTAACGGAAAATACGACATCATATGAATTGATACTTGTAACATAATAATTATTATTGTGAAGATATTTAAGTTGCCTATCTAAAGAATTTATTCCTTCAAGCATCTTACTAGTATCTTGCTCAGAATCCAGATATTTTTTTAGACTTATAGAAAATGTATTTTCCATATTATCACCAGTATAATTATAACTGTTTTAAAATTAATATTCAATATCATTAATCGCTTTTTTTCTAAGACAATTTTTTATGCTTCTTAAATAATTATCAACATCTTTATATCTTAAATCAAGAAGCTCTGCGATTGATTGATTTGAAAATCCATTAATCTTAAGCTCATAAACTGGCATATATATATCTTTTAACTCATATTTTAAATTTAAAATATAAAGCGTTCTTTCTTCTTGTTCTAAATTAGTAGATATTAAATCTTTATCAGAAAACAATAATTCTTCAATTAGAGGCCCTTCATTAGAGATTTCACTTTCTAATGAATAAGCAATATTTAATACCATATTTTTATATCTGAGTGTCTTAATAGCTAATCTCTGCATTTCTCTTTTTATACACAAATAAGCAAGTGTGAAAAACAAATTGTTTTCCTTAAAATTATACTGCCTAATCGCTTCACTTAATCCATACATTCCTTCTTGCACTAAATCCTCATATTCTAAACCTACATATTTATATTTCCTATTTAGCTTTGTTGCCATTTTTTCTATCAGAGGCCTATATTTTTCGTAAATAAAATTATAGGCCACTTCATTATTTTCACTTATTAAATATAATAATTCATAATCATTAGTTTCTTGATATTTCATATATCTCCTATCTTTTTAAACGAATCACCTCATAAATCATAATTCCTGCTGCGACCGATGCGTTTAAACTGTTTATTTTTCCATACATAGGAATTTGTGCAATAAAATCGCAAGAATCATGAACACTTTTACTCATACCATTTCCTTCACTACCAATAACTAATCCTATTTTGCCTGAATAGTCAATTTTTCTATAATCTATGCTATCATCCATATCCGTTCCAACTATCCAAAAACCATTTTTTTTAAGAGTATTTATTGCCTGTAAAAGATTGGTTACCATTGATATTTTGACATTTTCTAAAGCTCCTGCACTTGTTTTCATAACTGTAGAGTTAACACCTACACTTCTATCTTTGGGTATTATAATTCCATTTATACCTGCAGCTTCACAAGTCCTTATTATAGCGCCTAAATTATGTGGATCTTCTAAATGATCTAATATTACAATAACACTGTTTTCATCATTCATCATCTCATCAATATCTGAATACACAAAATCCTCTATATCTAAAATTATACCTTGATGAGAATATTTATCAAATCTACGAAAATCATTTTTATCTAGGATTTGATATTTTAAATTATTCTTTTCTATAAGAGAAATTATCTCTTTATCAGAAAAATCCTTTTGCATCATAATTTTATTAACTTTTTTACCATTTCTTAAAATTTCTTTTGCTACATTTCTTCCATAAACTATCATAGATTTCCTCCGTTTTACATAATGACGTATTATTTTTTTATATTTACTTCTCTTCTTCTGATAAAATATATTTCATTATTTGATTAACTCTTTTATCATTTTTAACTAAATGCAAATAACCAATCAATGCTTCTAGCGCAGTCGCATGTTTATAAGTAATTATATCACAATTTTTAGGATGCCTACTGTTTCTATAATTTCTAGCTCTTTTTACTATATCAAGTTCTTCTTGACTCAAGAGATTTTTTTCCATTAATTGCGTTAAAAACTTTGCTTGCGATTTTGCACTGACAAAATTTATTGATTCTTTTTGCAAATCATTAACATTTGAGATTCTCTTATTTATTAAATACTCTCTTACATATCCCTCGTATATTGTATCGCCAAGATATGCTAATACCAAAATATTAATTTCATTTACATCCATTCTAAAATTCCCCTTACATGTATCTTCTTGAATCTAGGATAGTTTTTATTTTTACATTTTTTGTTTTTTCTATTTTTTCCTTTAAATCCTCATAATAATCTATAAAATCATCGTCAACTGAGATATCTACTAAATTAGGAATATAAAAGCATGATGGCAAATAACTATCAGCTAGAAACAAATGACCCCTAATCGATGAATTAATTAACTCAAAATTTTTTCTTGTTATTTCTTCTTTAGTATTTAGAGTATCAAAAGACCACTCGCCAGGATCGGTTAAAACCAACTTACCTGTATCATAATTATACATTATATTTTCGGCATGAGAATCAAAAATTCTTATTCCTTCCTTAGAAATAACTTTTACATTTTGAACGAGTTCATTTGCGAGTCTTATAAATGTTGAATATTCAATAGAAGTTAATTCAGATAACATTTCACCATTTATATAATCCATTATACTCGCTTTAAATTTATTATTAATCAAAACCAATACTTTAGGTAAATTTGCTCCTTCAAAACTCATTTTGGTGAATCTATTCATTCTATATAAATCAAATTCATCCATACTATTATTAAAGACCTTTATACATTCTTTATCATTTAATTTATATACCTTAGAAGTTGTTCCACAGTTTCCATTCTTAACTAATTTTAGCTTCTTAATATCATTTTTACTCATTCTAATTATATTTAACATTTTAACCATAACCCCCAAACATCTATGTATTTTAACAATTATTTATATATTTGTAAATAAAAAGACTAATTGTCTCTATCATTAAATAGAACAATTAATCTTAATAGTTGTAATAGTGTTGTTAATACAGATGCTACATAAGTATATGCTGCAGCTTTTAACATTTTATCGCTACCTTCAACTTCATATTTATCTAATAAGTCATACTTCTTTAATTCTTCTTTTGCCCTATATGATGCGTTAAACTCTACAGGAAGCGTTACTAATTGAAAAATAAGTATTATAACTTCTAAAGCTATACCAAACCATATCAAATCCATTATACCAAATATGATACCTAATACTATTGCTAAATAGCCACCATATGATGAAATACGAACAAGAGGGAACATCATAGATCTAAATCTCATAAATGAATAACCTTCTTTATCTTGGATAGCATGTCCAACCTCATGAGCAGCAACAGAAGCACTGGCAATAGTTGTCCCGTGAAAAACCTCTGTCGATAATCTAACTACTTTCCTATTTGGATCATAATGATCTGTTAGATTGCCTTTTACCTCAGTAACATATATATTACTCAATCCGTTCTCCTCAAGTATTTTTTTTGCGACATCAAATCCACTTAATTTTTTGCTATTTTCAATTCTTTTATATTTATTATATGAGCTATTTACATATACCTGAGCTGATATGGTAATAATTACGCTAACAATTACTAATAATTGCCCTAAAATATAACTATCCATGATATGCCTCCTATATTATTTCATAAGTTGTTCCTTCTCTAGAATCTATAAGTTTTATACCTTTATTAAATAATTCATCCCTGATTTTGTCTGCTTTTTCAAATTCTTTATTTTTCTTTGCTTCGTTTCTTTCCTCTATTTTCTTTAAAACCATTTCTTCAAGATCATCACTAATTTCTTTTTCCTCTTCTATTAAATTAAGTGAAAGCACTTTATCAAAATCATCAATCAAATATAATTTAGTAAAGTCTGAAAGTTGCTCATCTTTTAAGACGTCATATAAAACAGTTAACATAGAAGACGTATTAAGATCATTAGCTATTGCTTCTTTAAACAAACTTTGATAATAGTCTATTTTTTCCTCATGCAAATCTGGAGTTTTATCTAGAGATTTTATTTTATTTTTTAACTTTTGATATGCGGATTCTGCACCTTTTAAGGCTTCCCATGAAAATGTAAGTTGATTACGATAATGACTGTTTAAGCAAAAGAACCTATAACTAAGTGGAGAAAACCCTTTTTCTTCTAACAAAGAAATAGTTAAAAATTCCCCATTTGATTTGCTCATTTTACCACTTTTATCATTTAGATGTTCTCCATGAACCCAGTAATTACACCATTTGTGTCCAAAATAAGCCTCACTTTGAGCAATTTCGTTAGTATGATGTGGAAAAATATTATCTATTCCACCACAGTGAATATCTAAATACTCTCCTAAGTACTGTGCTGAGATACCTGAACATTCTATATGCCATCCAGGGTAACCTATTCCCCATGGTGAATCCCATTTCATATCCTGATTAGCAAATTTAGAAACAGTAAACCACAATCCAAAATCTCCTGGATTTCTTTTTGCTTTATCTTCTTCTACAGTATCACGAACTCCGACCTTTAAGTCTTCTGCATTTTTACCTGATAACTCATAATAATCTTTAGCTTTAGTTATATCAAAATAAACATTGCCATTTGAAATGTATGCATATCCCTCATCTAACATTTTTTGTATCATTTCAATATATTTATCAACATGATCACTTGCTTTTTCTATTATTGAAGGCTTTCTTATATTTAGTTTTTCTGTATCTACAAAAAACGCATTAGTATAAAAATCCGCTAATTCATAGACTGTTTTACCTTCCCTAAGTGCACCCTTTTCCATTTTGTCTTCACCAGTATCTCCATCACTTGTCATATGTCCAACATCGGTAATATTCATAACTCTAATCACATCATAACCTAAGTATTCAAGTCCTTTTTCTAAGACATCTTCAAAAATATAAGTGCGTAAATTTCCAATGTGCGCATAATTATATACTGTTGGCCCACACGTGTACATTCTAACAATTCCCTCTTCATTAGGAGTAAAAGTCTCTACTTTTTTAGTCAGCGTATTGTATAATTTCATGTTACACCATCCTTTTATATTATAATTTTATTATAAAATTAATCTTTTATTATTCAAAAACTACATGGAGTTTTCACCTATCAAATATTATATCACGTATAATGTATTTAGTAAATTGGTGAAGTTGCAAATCATTAATTTACAAGTAT
>JAEDKN010000032.1 GCA_016295795.1 Bacilli bacterium | reverse complement strand
GGAAGTTGTCCACCATTTTTTTGCGCAACACTAATTAGTGTTTCATAACATTGTTTTAATAATATAGTAACTAATGAATGATAAGTTTTCTTTTCATCTTGTATTACTATAAATAATGCAGTTGGCTTTTGCCCTATTGACTCTAAATCCACATCACTATAAGAAAGCATTTCTGATAGGTTCTCACGAGAAGCAAACAATTTAATTTTTTGCTTAAATACTGCGATGATGCTTCCTTTTGTTTCGTTTGGTGCCATAATAGTACCACTTGCATTTACATATGCAGCTGATGCAGGGTCTTTAAAACCAAAGTATTCTTTTGCATATGTTGAACCGCCACATTTTTCTTCACCTACTGTGGTCATCAAACTTATTGTATTTATATTTACTTCTTCTTCTTTAGCGTCTTCAAACATTCCAAGGGCAAGGCCAGAAAAATAATCGGCACTGGTTTTTTCCCAGAAAGGATCTGCGTTTCCACTATTCTCTTCATACAATATATTTGCAGCCAAGTCATCTAAGAGCTCTATTGCTTTATCCTGGTTACCAGATTTGTACATATTATATGGTAATGATAAAGGATTCCAAGCATTTCCTTGTTGTGGATCTCTAAAATTTAAAATCAAGATATTATACCCTTTATCTTTAAGCATATTGGCTGTGGTCTCATAAATTTCACCTTTAGGATCAGTAATAATCATAGATTCACGATTTTTAGCTAATAACTCAACTGTAGGAAATATAACAGTTTGAGTTTTTCCTGAACCAGTTGCACCAATGACCAAGTTATGATATTCTCCATCATCAACCCATATTTCGTTATCTTTAAGTATTAATGGAACTCCAGCCGCACCCGGCTTGTCAGAAGCAGGATCAACATACTTCAATTCTTTTTTCATTTCTTTTTCTTTAGCCCATCTAGAATATCCCTTATCTTTTTTACCTGTAGTGAAGCCAAAGCCTTCTTCCCTTTCAAAAAAATAAGAGCTTACTGTCATAAAAATTCCAGCTAAAAATAATATATAGAAAACAAGCGTAACCGTGATATTTTCAGGCGAAAATGCAGGAAAAGGATTAAGTCCATAGAAATGTCCTTCATTGGCCAATGTAGGTATGTTTAAAACACCTAATGCAACAACATACAAGAGAAATATAGCAAATATTATAAATATTATCACATCTTGTGCATCAGCTCTAAATTTAAATTTCATAAACAACCTTCTCCCTAAATCTCATTATTTCTTTTATCCCTTTTTCTTAAGAATATTATAACAATAAAAATTAAAATTGCAACAGAAATAAAAACAATTAATAATGTCTTGTTAAAGATTTTATTTTTTTCTTTAGTATTAGCTTCTTGAACGTTCAATTCTATATAAATAGATTTATTAGTCGCATTATTCTTATTAATATCCCAATAATAATAACCATTCTCACTTCTATCTGAATTAGTACTAATTACGTCGTGATTAGTGCTAAATTTGACAGTTACTAAATCTAAATTATTATACTTATCCATACAATTAAAGCCTTTACTTGTAGATAATATATATCTTTGGTTCCCGGATGAATCTTTATCATCTTTTACCACATTGAAATATTCAAAGCAACTATTAGCAATAAATGAATCATTATATTCATCTAATTTATAAACATAATTATATTTTATTCCTAATTTTGTATCTGAAGATAGAAGAGTCTTCTTATAATAATACTCACCCATTCCTACAAAAGCTTGAGTCTGCAATGCCAATTCGTCCTGTACTTTTTCCCTATATGTTTTAGATAATGGTACGTATTCGCTAGGTCCATATTCTTCTGCTTTTCCTATACTGCTTGAATCCCATTTTGAAGTATCATCCTCAAAAAAACTAAATTCTTCGTTAACTTCATCATTATAAATATCTATATTATAAGTAGCTTTACAGCCAGTAATCACTAACAGTAAAAATACGAGAAAAAATATTTTTTTACTTTTCACACTATCCCTCCGCTTTATTTGAATAAATAGCTCTTCCTGCCTTTTCTATAGAAATTGGGTTGCCCTTAGTATCTTTAATTTGAAAGTGTAAATGAGGTCCAGTAGAATATCCAGTATTTCCCATAGTTCCCAATAATTGCCCAGCAGAAACAATCGATCCTACTTGAATATTTTGTTCCAAACTACTAAGGTGATAATAACCAAATGTATACCCCTTATATTTACCTGAAGTTACTCTCACATTGACATAAGTACCCCCACACTTACTTTTATACGATAATCCTGTTTTGGATGCTGCCTGAGCACTATAGCCATTACACTGTTCTCTACCCAAAGAAGTGACTATACCATCGTGAGAAGCATATATTCCTATTTTATGGCAAGAACTATCTCCTGCACTACATGCAATATCTAAAGCATTGTGCGCTGTACCATCCGGATATACATCACCAGCCGAAATATAAGTCTTTGAAATATCATTTTTGCTTATAGGAAATAAACTCTCCGAAACAATTCCTGTTGTACCACCAAATTTATAAAGATCACCAACTAATGCAGCAGAAATAGTTGCTATAGAAATATCATCAGCATAAAAATACTTTAATATTTCATCATATTTTTTCCCTTGATCTTGCATATAATTGGCTGCTACTTGACTCATTCCCATACCATGACCACCAAGATTTCTAAATTCATTTAAATATGATTCTGGAACTGAAACTTCATGAGTTTTATTGCTTGGAACTTTAGTATAAGTTCCTGCGCAAGTACCATTGGTGCAGGTACCATTAAAATGATCATACTGGGCTAAAACTGTTTTTCCATTATATACAAGTATTTGACCCGAAGTCTCACTAGCTGCCTTTTTTGCTAAATCTGTTGGAACTTTATAATTTTGTGCATTACTTGAATTTTCTATAGGCTTAGTGCAATCATCAGTCATCGCAAGCGCAAAACTACGAGCTGCAACTGCCTGAGCTTTCATTGATTCTATATTTCCATTTTTACTATAAGAGTTTTCTGCAGTAACAACACCTGCAACATACTCTTCCAAATCATGCGTTTCAGCGCCATCAATAGTAATACCATTAGGACATGACGAAGATACAGCATAATAATTAGAAAAACTATCTTTTATATCTTCATAGTAAAGATACACAAAGTGAATAATTTCTGCTTTTTTTTCGGTTGAATTATTAGTATATTCTTCATAATAATCATCTATAAACTCATCATAAAGCCACCAAAAAAAATCACTTCCAGTATTTCTGTCTTTATAATCATTATCTTTGTATTTTGCTTCATCAACAACGTTACCATAATCTTGAAGCTTTTTTGCTACCTTTTTAATATATCTTTTCATCTTGCTTTTAGAATAAGTAGTTACATTATCCACAGTTTCTTCTATGCAACTTCCATCTTCTATCTCTTCATCGGTACAAATCAAATCTTCATCATCAGTATAATCATCTTCATCGGTATATATGTCATTATCTTTATATGAAGTAAGCAACGCTATTATCATAGCTCTATCTGCAGAATACTTTATAGAAAATTTCTCAACATTCTCATAAAAGGCTTTGTATTTTTCATCAACTGCTTCAATTCCACCAGAATTTTCGGAATAAGAATCACCTTTAGCATAACTTTGACTGTCATTATATTTAGAAAGAAGACTAAGTACGATTATAATAATTATAAATATTACAACTAAAACAGGAATTAATGTCATTGCAATTTTTTTCTTTACTTCTTTAGTTACAACAACTTCAACTAATTTCTTTGTTCCTTCTTTTACAGCCGAAACAGGATTAGAAGCAGCTCTTGCTGCTTCTATTGCTTTCTTACCTTCACCCACATCAAGCATCTTTTCAGCAGCAAAACCAGCACCGGGAGCAGCTGCATCTACAGCAGTCCTAACTCCCTTTCTGAAAGTTTTTTCGTTTAAATCCGATTTAACATCATCGAGTTTGCCTTTAGCTTCATTAATCTTGTTTTTAGGGGCATTTAATTTATCTTTCATGTTCTGCCCTTTTGCCTTAACGGCTTCTTGCTTTTTCTTAACAGACTCCGGAATCTTAGAATCTATTTTATCTTTAGCATTTTTCTTTAATTCATCAGTTTTATTGTGTATCTTGTCTTTAGCATTATCTTTTACTGCATTATATTTATCATTAATTTTATTGTTTATGGCATTTTTTGCCATTCCTGTAAGGCTTCCAGCATTTTGATAATCATGTCTTAATTCATTTGCTCTATGCAAATAATCAGTCATAGATTTCTTTGGCTGTTGTTCTTCTAGATTATTAGCATTATTAATTTCATTTTCTTCATTATCCACGATTATCACCACCTTACAACTAAATTACTTAAATATTATAGTCCTCCGCCGCTTCCAAATGAAGCTAATTCCTCAGGAGTAACTACAACAGTTATTCTCATTCTTCTGTTTCCACAAACGAACAACGCTTCTCCTTGTGAATATTGCTTTATACTTTCTTTTTCATTATCATTTAAATCAATTAACATTGACAAGTCTTCTACAGCTTGTTTTTTAAGCCCCATAACAAGATAATATGATGCATTATCAAATATTGCTTTACCTTGCATTATAACCTCAGGAGCTGCAAAATCACTAGGTTGTTGTGTAATTATGATAGTACCTGTATTATATTTTCTAGCACGGCGTTGAACTTGTGCTAAGAAGTCAGCACCAAGTGAATTATGATCTCCTAATAATACATGTGCTTCATCTACCATAAATACAGTATCTACTTCTTTATCCAAACATAATCCCCATGCATATTTTAATATATTAAAGAATAATGCGTTTTTTATATTTGATTCAGTGTTCATTAGCTCTTTTATATTGAATACTATAAAATCGCTATCATGTTCTATTGTTGTATGACCATCAAAATAATATTTTAATTCATTTGTAAGAGGTCTAATTTTTAATTCAAGTCTTTCCATTATGTCACGTTCATGAGTATGTTCTGGCATACTCATAAGTATTGCTTTAATGGTCTCATATACATCAGAGAATGTTGGATAATCATTAGGACCATAATTATAGAAATTCTTGTCAAAATCTATTCCAAATCGCTTATAAGTAGCTTGTACAACTTCAGTAAATAATGTTAAAACATCTTCTTCGATTGAAGGATCATAATATTTCATAAATGCTTTCAAGAATTGAAGAGTTCTTGTTAAAACAGTATAACCAAGTCCCTGTTTAATTTCATCTTCATCAGCATCTATTACTATTTGAAGAGGATTAATCATACCATACTCTCCACCTTTTCCAAGGTCAATAGTATCCCCTCCAAAGCTTCTAGTCATTTCTCCTAATTCATCTTCAGGATCTATCGCAACTATTTGTGCACCATTTCTTATATGCCCACGAAGTAATAACTTAGCTGCAGTAGATTTACCAGAACCAGAAGTTCCTAAAAGAATCATATTAGCATTATTTCTATTATTTTCTTTCTTTATTTTATATAAGAATTGATTAAATAAAATTACTCCTCCAGAAAAGTCAACACCAAGTAATGTAGATAATCCCGGATCTTTTATACTATCAAAGATAAATGGATACATAGCTCCCATTGTAATTGAAGGTATTGGAGTACCAATTCTATCTTCAATATCTTGTTTAGGGAATATTGGCAGGATTGATTTTAATACTTTTTCTTGTTCAAAGCGAAGCGAAACCGCTCTTAGTTCCATTGCATCTAGATAATTCTTAACATTAACTTTCTTCATTTCTAACTCTTCTTTAGTATCAGCAGTGATCATAATATGCATTTGAAAATCAAAAATTCTAGACTGACTTGCTGCTAGCATAGAAACGAAGTATTCAAGTGATTCATAGTCCATTCTAATACGTTCTTGAACAGTTCTATCTTTTTCATTTTGATAATTCGTTTTCAACTCTGCAATTTGTTTGTTAAGCATTTTAGAAATTGTTGAAAATGGAACTGGAATATGTTTGATAACAACCTTAATTCCTGGCATTGTAGTAAGATTTGACAAATATCCCGGTGAAATAAATTTTGGATACGAAACAACTGTTAAAAGAGTTGCATACTTATCACTTATAAAGAAGTCACTAGGATTAAATTGCAATCCTTTGGGTGCAATTTGTGATTTGAATTTCATTGTACTCATAGTGCCACCACCGTTCCAAATTCTGTAGTTACTCCACCATTTAGGAAATTATCAAGAATTACTCTTAAATCTTCATTAGTAGTTTGACTAGCTACTAATCCACAACCAGACAATCCATTAATAAGAAGACGAATTTTCTTCTGCATAAGATCAGGATTTTTTTCTTTAAAAAGAATATAATACTCTGTATCAACAACGTTATTGTTCATAAAGCCGTTACCTTTATTTATATCTTCCATAATTAGTTTTCTAATAGCAGGAGCTTGTGTTTGGTTATATAAAAGTTGAAGTTGTGACAAGTAAACAGTAATATCCACTGGTCTATCTGCACATATTAACCAAAATTCAAAATCTATTTGATTATAAAAATTCTTTAATCCTGTCAAAACATTAGCTTGTGATTGTTCATCAAGGATAAATATATTACGGGGCATTATTTTTACTCCTGTAACATTTAATTTGTTTTCAAGTATTATCACACCGTTATTTATTCCACTAACTGGAATCCAATCTTCAGTATACTTACTGCTCATCTTCTTTGCCATCTAGACAACACCAACCCTTCCACACAAATTTTCTTCTATCTACAAAATAAAATCTATAAATATTTCCAATTACAACCATTATGTTATGTTGATTAGGAACCGGAAGCACTAGAAATCCAGTAATAAGTACAGGGGCAAGAACTCCTAATGCAACAGCACCACTACTCAAACTATTTTGAAATATCAATAATAATATAAGTGTAAGTCCTATTCCACTTCCAAATACAATCAAATCAATAGGTCTAAAAAAGCCAAATATAAGCTTTCCCCTATTTGCATTAGCAGGAATTAAATATCCATTCATCTATTATCACATCTCCTAATTATATCTTTTTTAATTATGATCTAAAATCTTTTTTATCCTTTTTATAATCTTTTCGAGCTTCTTTTAACATATCTCTTGCAGTATCCACATCATCTTTATCATACGTATTACCAATACCACCTCGCAAAGTTTCTTTATAAAGATCTTTACCCGCCCTAACATTTTCTCTACGCGCTTCTAATCTGTCAGCATTATCATCTCCACCATAAACTGCAGAATCTATAGAATGACGAATATTGGTAGGGATATCAGATATATCGCTTGCTTTATCTTTAATCCATTGTGTAGACGGAAGATCATTAATTTTACCTTTAACAGAAGAAGCAGTAGTATCTATATTTTTTCTAATTCTTGCAGCAGCAATATAAGCATCGCCATGGCGCTTGTTTTCCTCCATAAATCCAGGTTTTAAACCTATTTGTTTTGCTAAAGAATTAGCGTTTTCATATGCCGAATTAGCTGTACCTGCTTTTTTTCTAGCTTTCTTAAGTGCTTCAGCATCAATTTTTCCATTTGCATAATCAGCTTCAGCAATTGCCAACTCATCATCTGCTTGCAATTTAGCTTTTTTCATTTCTTCTAACTTTTTAGTATCCAAACCAGTATGTTTCATAACGGAACGTTGCATAGCCTTGTTTTGAAGTTTTCCCTTAACTCCTCCAGGAGTTTTGCCAAGAAGTTTAGCTTGCTCATCTCTAACTTGTGAAAACGCTTGACCTGGCTTTCCAGCGAATCCAGCACTAGCGCCTGTCATGATACCAGACAATCCACCAGCAAGACCTCCAGTTGCAACTCCACCTGCAAATCCAGCAGCAGCACCAGCCATACCAGCCAAGGCTTTGCCCATGAAACCTCCGCCTCCGCCAGAATCTTTAATACCCATTGCATCTTTTATAAATTTAGGAGCGTCTTTAGCGAATTTAAATAATCCAATAACTAAAAATACTCTAACAAGATTTCTGGACATAACTCCATCTATGCTCGATATTCCTCCATTTGCAAACAATGCTCCCTTTCCGTTTGCAAACATTTTGGAAATAAGTAACAACAGCAAATACACCGTCGCTAACTTAACAAACAAATCTACATAAGTTGAAACAAAAGATCCAAGCCATTTACTGAAAGCTCCATCTTTAGAAGACTTAGGATCTATGTATGTCATTACCGGTATAGGAGCCATCATCTCAAGCACTAATAACTTAAATACCCTAATAGCGACGTCTATGCAAATACCTCCTAATATAACTATCAATAATACACCTGCAATAGTAGTTAATGGCCACATGTATTGAAATTCATATTCATCGGAATCGCCTTCATTATTAATAGTAGAATAAAAATCTTTCAAATTAACTTCGCCATCCCCATTATAATCACCAAAATCAGTAAAACTACATGTCCTTGTGGCTTCCTTTTCTCCTATATAATTATCACTATCCGGATTACACTTACTTGGATAATAAAAACTTCCTATCATCATCAATGCCATGTAATCACCATTTTCACGAGCACTCTTACTTATTGAATCTTCAGTATCAGCAACGCCTAATATAATTTTAGGTATAGTTTTAACAACGCCATTTTGTAAAACGGTTAAAACGGTTTCTCCTTCCATATAAGGCAAATCAGTAGAAAAGAAAAGCACAGGTAACATAATTAATATAGCCAACATTGTAACTGTTCTGGCTATTAGTTTTCCTACTCCTTGTTCTTTATCAGTCATGGTGTCTGGACTAACCAAATATTTTATAAATGAAAAAGAAAGCTTAAAAACCATAAAAATAGCTAAAATCACATATATTCTTTGATATATTTCATGAGCTAACGTTGGATTGGTCGCCAAAGAGGATAAATTAAATATACCCTCAACCACCCAACTTATAAGAGAATATATAAGATAATCTATACTTCCAAAAAAGCCTCGGAATTTATCGAAGAACCATCCTACAGAATCAAAAGTTAATATCATTTGTTATAAACCTCCTCACAGTTGACATTTTCAGGATTGAAATATTCACTTGTATCTATCCAATTTATCATAACTTTTACAAAAAGAGGAATAAAGAATAAAGCCAAAGCTGCAATTGCTCTCTTAATAACTTTTGATATAGCTTTTTTCATAGCATCTTGATCTTGAGATATGACAACTTGGGCAAAATCAACAGCAGTTAAAACTATTAGTAAAATAGGAGCTGCTATTCTTACAATATCCATAACTAAATTTATCACTTTTTTTAAATCTTCGTCCAAAAGATGCTCACAACTAATCGGCTGATCATCATACGGAACATTTATTTCACTATTCTTATCAACAATTTCATCTGCATTTTCAGTGCCCGAATTCAATGCAATAGCCCCTGCACCATTCGAATGGCTACCACTTATACCACAAGTTTTTCCGTTATAGTTCACACAGCTAGGAATTATATAATTTGGACATTTATATCCATTTGCTTTTATAAAATCTTGAACTGACTTTGTTGAAGAAACAGTAGTGTCTGATGGGCTGTTTAAAAGAACAAAAGTACCTTCGCTATTAAACTTAAAACTATATGAACCATATGTACAGGTTGTATAATTTTCCGAAGCAGAATTAGGTTCTTTGTTACTACTGCTATCATTTAAAACCTTAGAATCAGGGGATAAGACCGCATAAACGTTATTATATGTATCGCTTTTTTTTAACGAAAAATAATAAGTAACAGTCCTTCCTCCTGAGGAAGTATATCCATATAATTTTTCTGGACATTTTAAATTGCCTGAACTGTCTTTCATATTTTGTATATTAACTGATGGACAAACCCCTGCAAGATTACCAGGAGTTGTAGAAGTAACATTGCATTTTACAGTGCTATCATTTGCGGTAATTGTAAGAGTTCCCATCTCATTAGAAAATTTATAAATACATGTGGCTGAAGAAGCATAAACTCCATCAATACCAACAAATAATAAACCAAACATAAAAACAAATAAATATATAAACATCTTATTATTTTTCATACAAATTCTCCTTTTAGCTAGAATACCAACAATAGTATATCATAAAAATAACAATAGAAAAAGCAAATTTTCTATTGTTATTTTAAAAATTTACATTATTTGATTATATAAGGATCATTATATGTTCCATTACCACTAACATAAACAGAATTTTTTGTTATATTTAGAACGATTCTTGCTACGGCAGATGTCGCAAGCCTTGTTTGTGTTATACCATCAGAAAACTTATATCCCATAAATGTAGATTCTGAATCTGCAGTAATTAACCAAAAAGCACTTTGATAATCGGTTAAATAATTATAATTGTTACAAGTCATATCTGTCGTTTTTTTACAATTTGTATCTAGACTTGCATTCATAAAATCATAAGCTGTTAAAAGTCCCAAATATTCACCAGTTAAAGCCTCTCTGCACTCAATACTGCCATCTTTTTTTGTTTCATTCGCTCCTCTTGTACCAGCACACAAATCTTTAGAAACAATTTTTGCTTTTAAATTATCAGATAATGCAGTTGAAGAATAATAATCATTTATATTTTTTCTTATAACGCTTTTATAGTAATCATTTATACCAGTATTAGAGGCATTAGCAGAATTATATCTATCATCCCAAGGACCTCTATATCCATTTTCTCTATCAAAATAATCTTGAATCAACATCATATTATAATTAGAATCTACTTTAACTATACGCCACAAATTATCATCTATTTTAATAAAATTATCTACGTAATCACCTTTATATACATATACAGTTTCTTTTCCTTTTTCTTTTGAGTATTGTTCAGTTTTATAAAGACCGTCATCTTTAGATACTGTTTTATCAATTATTTCTTCATAAAGATAAGTGGTAGTATATTTATCACCACAATTTAAATATGGTGAATAATTATAATATATTCCTGATTTACTAACTATTACTTTCCCTTCACAAGCAACTGAATCATCTTTTTGATACTTAGATAACTCTTTCATATATCCTTCTTCCGCTAATAAAGTTGCACTTACTTCTACTTCTTCATTTTCATTAAGAGGTAATGCATCTTCTCGTTTGCTATAATAATCTTTTGCTGCGCTAACCATCTTATCTTCTATTTCAGAATATTCCAAAGAACTATTTTTTAAAGTGCCTATAATTAGCGAAATTACTATTATTATAACTATTACCCCGATCATTATTCCTAATATAAGTAACATTTTTTTTGCTCTTTCATCTAAAGATTTCACATTATCATTCCTTCCTATTCACTATAACAATATAATATCGCATAAATAAAATTTTAGCAATAAAAAGAAAAAAAGAAATAATCTTCTATCAATAAAGTTATTTCCTTTTCTATCTTTAAAACTATATTATGTTATGTTAGTATAACTTCAATTAAGTAATATCATTCCAGCAGTCAAACCAATCGTTTTCCCCTTTTATAGTTTCGCCGCCCTCAGTATTTCTAGCCGAACCTATCCAGCCAAATACTAGATTTACTAAGAACACAACAAAGAATACCGCAACTGCAGCAATTGCTCTTTTAATAAGCTTTCCTGTTGCTGCTTTTATCTCTTTATCGTCATTTGACATAACAGCTTTTCCTAAGTCGATTGTTCCCATTAAAACCAAAAGAATTGGAATACCAATTTGAATTATAGGAAAAACACCATTTTTGATAAGCGCCACTACTGGTCCTATTCCAGCACAACTATCCATTATTTGAAATAAATCTAACATTTTTAATTCCTCCCTAAATCTATATTAAATATATCAACAATTGAAAACATTGTCAATAATTATATATTTTATTTTACACTCTAATCCGAATTTTTTCTAGGTGCATAACTTATTATACCAAGTTTAGCTAATAACTGTAAGATCTCTTCTTGTCTTTTTCTATCATTTAATGGCGGCATAACAAAAAATGCTTTAA
>JAEDKN010000031.1 GCA_016295795.1 Bacilli bacterium | reverse complement strand
TCTTTCTGTAGTGGATTTTTTTATTTTGTATTTTTCTCTATATAAGCTTCATATTGTTTCTTTATATCTTTATCTTGGATTTCTACTTTATGAGTCTTTCTTAATTCAACTAAAGCAGTAACTTCTAATGTTTCATCTTCTTCCAATTTTTCTGATGCGATTTCTTCTATAATATCATCTTTTACTTCTTCAAGTTTTGGTTTATCTTTTTGAGCTGTTTTTAATATTATATGATATCCATATTCTGTTTTAACCGGACTTGTTGTAAATTTTCCTACTTCAAGATCTTTTGCAGCTTTTTCAAATTCATCTACCATTTGTCCATGATTGAAATCAGCAAGTTTACCACCGGAAGCGCTATTTTGAGAATCGTCTGAATATTTTTTAGCTAATTCTGCAAAATCTTCTCCATTTTTAAGCTTGCTAATTATAGATTTTGCTTCTTCTAGTGCCTTTTTTTCAGCTTCTTCTTTTTCTTCATCGGTAGCATCGTCATCATATTCTGGTGTTATTAATATGTGACTTGCACTTATATCACCAAAAATTTCATCTTCATAGTACTTATTGATTTCTTTGTCGGTAACTAAAGTTTTAGCATAATCTTCAATGGCCTTGTTTCTTTTATAGGTTAATGCAATGTTTTCTTCTAATGCGTCTTCATCTTCAACCCCGTTTTGGACTAGATATTCTTGAAATGAACTATATTGTTCTTTGTAGTAATTTTCATAATAATATTTAATTGTTTCTACTTGATTTTTGATATATTCCTTTTCTTCATCATCTGTTTTATATATCTCATTTAATATTTGAGTATCTATCATGTTGATTAAGATATTTAATGCATAATCCTCTTTCAATTCTTTGTAAAGATCGTCTACCGATATATTTTTACCATCCATAGTGACAACTGCTTCTTGACCATTTTCTAATTTTGGTACTTTTCCACAACTAGTTACTAGTAATAGTACGGTTAAAATACTTATTAATATTTTCTTCATTTTATGTTCTCCCTTCATTAACGTACATATTTATAATAGCAAATCTAAATATAAAATACAATTATTTTGCGAAAAAAATAATATTAGTCCGAACACTTTATTTGTTTTGGCCATACAATAATGTGAGTAAAGAAAAAAGGAGGAATAAATTATGGGTAATTGCACATCAAATCACGCAATCGTTTTAGTATTATTTATCTTACTAGTAATCATTCTAGGTGCCTGGATATAATAAGGAGGTGTAAAAATGTCTTGCTCTAACGAACCAGTTCGTAGTGGCTCAGGATATGTAATAGTACTTGTGCTATATATATTACTAGCAATCATCTTAAGTTCTAGGATGTTTTATTAAAAAAGAAGGTAACTTTTTAGCCTTCTTTTTCTATTTTAGATTTTCATATACTTCTTCAATTTTTAATAAAATATTTTTATTAAAGTTATGAGTTAACATATCATCTTTATAACGAGGAGTTAGATGTAAATGATAATGTTTTACTTCTTGTCCAAAATCGTTATTTTGAACAAGGGTTAATCCATCACAAGATAATTTTTCTTTTAAAGTTGGATATAGATTTTTTACTACTTTATTAATATGGTTTAACGTTTCTAAATCTATATCATTTATACTAGTAAAATGCTTCTTTGGAACAACTAAACAATCTCCATTTGTAGAAGGATTTATATCCAAAAAAACCTTTACAGCCTCATCTTCAAATATAGTGTAGCTTGGTATTTCACCTTTGATTATTTTACAAAATAAACATTCATTCATTATATATCTTCCTTTCATTATTATTTTAACTGAAAAAAATAATATAGTAAATACTTATGCTTTAATAAAAAATAAAAGAGTTCATAAAAATTGAACTCTTTTTGTGAATACAGCAAATATTCAATATTATTGTGATAAATTTTTTTAAGTTTTAAACCATTTTATTTAATAATTTATTATCTTTGACAAAAAAATCAATTAATTGTGTTATAATATTTACATGTTTGGAGGTGTTTTATGCTTGAAATTAAAAATTTAACAGCATCCGCTGGGGATAAAAAAATATTAGATGATTTTAGTATTAATATAAAAGATGGAGAAATTCATGCGATAATGGGTCCGAATGGAACAGGCAAGAGTACTTTATCTAAAGTTATAATGGGAAGCGATGAGTATAAAGTTTTATATGGTGATATTATTTTTGAAGGAAAAAGCATTAAGTCATTAGAGGTTGATGAAAGATCAAGACTAGGAATTTTCCTTTGTATGCAATCACCTACAAGTATAGAAGGAATTACTAATAGCGAATTTATAAAAGCGGCAATCAACGCAAGAAGAACTTCTCCCATTGGGCTTTATGAATTTATCAAAAGCGTTGAAAAAATAACAGATGATCTTTCCATGGATAAAGATAATATTCATAGAAATGTTAATGTCGGAAATTCTGGTGGAGAGAGAAAGAAAAATGAGATTTTTCAAATGCGATTACTAGAGCCAAAATTTATAATATTAGATGAGTTAGATTCTGGACTTGATATAGATAGTTTAAAGGTAGTATGTGATAATATAAACGATTATTTAAAAGAGTTTCCTAAAACTTCTATCCTAATAATTACTCACTATCCAAGAATTTTGGAATATATTAAACCAGATTATGTTCATATTATGATGAATGGCAAAATTGTCAAAACTGGGGATTATACTCTTGCATTAAATATTGAAAAAAATGGTTATAATGAGATAAATAATGTAAATGGGAATGGTAATAATGAATAAATTATTATTGAATAATGAAGATGATATTAACACATTAGTAATAGAAGAAGATACTCAGTTAGAAATTGATTTTAAAAATATCGAAAAAGATATACATATACTTGTGGAAAATTCTGTTTTACTAAACATTATAGAGATTAGTAAAAATACAAAAAATCGATTTTTCTTAGAACTTGGCAATGAGAGCAGAGTCATTTATAATAAATTTTCGGTGGATTGTAATGATTATATTTACGTTTTATTAGATGGAAAATATTCTAATATAAAACTAAACAATAGTGCTGTTAACAATAGTGATAGTTGTATCAAGTTTTTGATTGAACATAATAATATTAATACAGAGAGTTATCTATCAAATCATGGCATAAATAATTCTACTGGAAACATGTCATTTATAGTAGATTCCAAAGTAAATCCTTCAGCTATGAAATCTATTACTAAACAGGAAAGCAAAATAACTAATTTAAAAAGTGGCAAAAGTGATATTCTACCTAATTTAATAATAGATTTGGACGACGTGGAGGCTTCGCATTCAGCATATATAAGTGATTTTAATAAGGATTATATGTTTTATATGAGATCTCGTGGTATAGATGAGAAGATGGCAAAAAAATTATTGGTAAATGGTTTTTTAATAGGTAACTTAGATGTTGATTGCATCAATCGCGAAAAAATCTTGAATGAAATAAAAGTTTAATTTGATAGGAGGTGAATTATGAATAGAGATGATTTTCCTATATTTAATATTAATAAGGATTTGATATATTTTGATAATGGTGCGACAACATTAAAGCCACAAAAGGTAATTGATTCTATGACAGAGTATTACAGTAGTTATACTGCGAATGCACATAGGGGTGATTATGATAATAGTGTTGAAGTAGATCAAAAATATGAAGGTGTTAGAGAAAAAATTAAAAGTTTTATAAATGCTGATAAAAGTGCTGAGATAGTATTTACCAGTGGTGCAACTAATTCTCTTAATATGGTTGTGTTTGGTTTTATGAAAAATTACTTAAAAGACGGTGATGAGGTTTTAATTACCAAAAGCGAACATGCATCTAATATACTTCCATGGATGGAATTAGCTAATTCAGTTGGAATAAAAGTTAAATTCATAAAACTAGATGATGACTATTCAGTAACTAAAGAAAATTTGTTAAGTGCAATAACTCCTAAAACTAAAGTAGTTTCTTTAGCTCATATAACAAATGTTATAGGAGATATTAGAGATTTAGAGATGATAGGAAAAATATGCAAAGATAAAAATTTGCTATTTGTTGTTGATGCTGCTCAAAGCATTGGGCATATCAGAGTAGATGTAAAAAAATACAATATTGATTTTTTAGCTTTTTCAGCTCATAAAATGCTTGGGCCTACAGGGACAGGGGTTTTATATGGAAAGTATGAACTTTTAGATAAGTTGATCCCATTATCATATGGTGGTGGAATGAATTCTTTCTTCGAAAGTACTGGTGAAGTGGAGTATAAAGAACTTCCTTGGAGGTTAGAAGCTGGTACTCAAAATATTGCTGGAGTTATAGGTATGGGTAAAGCGCTAGAATATATAGAGAATATTGGTATTGAAAATATACATAGGTATGAAGTTGAGTTAAAAGAATATGCTCTAAAAAGATTTAAAGATATTCCTGGATTAACCATATATAACAAAACCACCCCCTCTGGTATAATAGTTTTTAATGTAGAAAAGATATTTAGTCAAGATTTAGCACTTTATTTGAATCATTATAAGATATGTGTTAGATCTGGAAATCATTGTGCAAAAATCTTAAAAGAAGAGATAAAAGCTACAAACACTTGCAGGGCTAGTTTCTATTTTTATAACACTAAAGAAGAAATAGATAAAATGGCGAATGTTTTAGAAAATCGTGGAAATATATTTGATATTATTTTATAAAGAGGTGTAATAAGTGGATCCGAAATTAAAAAGAGAAATAATCTTAGAACATTATCAAAATCCGGTTAATAGGGGACTTATAGATAAGGAAGGATATGTTAGAGTTAATACTAGAAATTCTTCATGTGTTGATAATATAGATATGATGGTAAAGATAAAAGACGGGGTAATAGAAGATGCTAGATTTGATGGAGAGGCATGTGCAATATGTACTTCTGCTACATCGATTATGATTAGATCTATAATTGGTAAAAACATAGACCAAGTAGACGAAATAGTATGTAATTTTGAAAAAATGATTAATGAAGAAGAGTATGATGATTCAGTTCTACAGGAACTTAATGTATATAATGATATATATAAACAACCTAGTAGAAAAAAATGTGCATTGTTGCCTTTTGAATCGATAAAAAAAGTTATAAATACAAAGTAAGGGAGTTTAAAATGATAAGCAGTAAAAAAAGATTAGAAAATCCAAATTTTAAAGAGAAAAAAAGTTATACGGAAAAAGAATTAAAATTGGCTATGGAATTGGTTTATGATGATTTTGATCCGATTCAAAATAAGATTGGTTATTCTTTTATTACGTATAGGATAGTTGCTACAGATGATGGTGGATTAACTTATTATAATGTTTTGGATGAAGAAAAAAACAAACTTTATAATTTAGAAAATATAAAACCTAATAGATTAGAATTAGGTAAGAGTTATTTTAATATTTATGGATCTGCTGATATTGTTCTATGCAGAACTAATGATATTTTTAGAAAGAAAAATTTTACTTTAAAAGAAATAAGAGATAGTGTTTTAGAGGTACATCCAACAATGTATTTTGAAGATGCTGAAAATGTTAAAGAAAATGTGAAAATTAAAAAATTAAAAAAATAAACATAGGAGGTTAATATGGAGATTATTGGAATTGATGAAGAAAAGATAAAAGCAATTTCTAATTACAAAAAAGAAGATTCTTGGATTAGTAAATATAGACTTGATAGTTTTAAAATTTTCAATAGTTTACCTATGCCTTCTTTTGGACCTAATTATGATATAGATTTTGATAAGATAATTTATTACAAAAGTAATGATAATTCTTTAAAAAGTGATTGGAACAATATAGATAAATCTATAAAAAATGAATTTGATAATCTAGGAGTCATAAAGAGTGAAGAAAAATTAGATGGTATTGGTGTTCAATATGAAAGTGAAGTAATATACCATAATATGATTGAAGAAGCCAAAGAAAAGAATGTAATATTCACATCTATAGAGGATGCAATGAAAAATTATCCAGATATTGTAAAAAAATATTTTGGAACAATTGTTAAAAATGATGATAATAAATTTGCAGCATTAAATGGAGCCGTGTTTAGTGGAGGAAGTTTTATATATATACCACCTAATACTACTTTAAATAGACCACTACATAGCTATTTTAGAATAAATAGTAGGGGAATGGGGCAGTTTGAAAGAACTTTGATTGTTGTTGATGATAATAGTTCTGTTCATTATGTTGAAGGATGTACGGCACCTACATATAGCGATTCTTCACTTCATGCAGCAGTTGTGGAAATATATGTTGGAAAAAACAGTAAGTGTCGTTATTCTACCGTACAAAACTGGTCTACTGATGTTCTTAATCTAGTAACTAAAAGAGCCTTGGTAGATGAAGGTGGAACTATGGAGTGGATAGATGGTAATATTGGATCTAAAGTAACTATGAAGTATCCAGCATGTATTCTAAAGGGAGATAATTCTAGCGGAACTTGTATAACAATAAGTGTAGCGAATTCTTTTCAACAACAAGATTCAGGTGCTAGAATGATTCATATCGGAAAAAATACAACAAGTAATATTATTTCTAAGAGTATTTCAAAATGCGGAGGAAATGCTACATATAGAGGAAAAGTTAAAATATGCGAGAGTGCTTCGAATAGTCAATCTATGGTAAAATGTGATTCGTTGATATTGGATAGTAAATCAAAAAGTGATACATTTCCAGTAAATATGGTTTTAAACAATACTTCTTCTATTATTCATGAGGCAACCGTTTCTAAAATAAGTGAGGATAAAATATTCTATCTAATGAGTCGTGGAATTTCTAGAGAAAAAGCAATTGAACTTATTATGTTAGGATTTATAGAAAGATTTAGAGAGGAATTGCCAATGGAATATGCAGTAGAACTTAATCAACTTTTGAAAAAAAGTTTATAAATTTAAATTTAATTTTATAAATATAATTAAAAGAATTTTTTCTAAAAAAGAAAAAGTTCTTTTTTTATTTAATTATCAATAGAAGGAATAAAAGAACGATTTGAATCAATAATAAATAAATGATAGAGTATCTTCCCGAAAGGAGGGAAGAATGCTTAATCAAGTTGTTTTAGTAGGTAGATTGGTAAAAGAACCAATTCTTCAAAAAACAGATAAAAATAAACAATTTATGTTGATAACTTTGGCGATACCTAGGAGTTTTAAAAATTCTGTTGGTGAATATGAAACTGATTTTGTTGACTGTATTTTATGGGATGGAGTTGCTAAATCCACAAGTGAATATTGTCATAAGGCAGATATTGTTGGGGTAAAGGGTAGAATTCAAAGTAGAAATGTAGAAGATAATGATGGAAATAAAAAATACTATACAGATATTATTGCCGAGAGAGTTACGTTTTTATCTACTAAAGGAGAAGACGGTTCTAAAAAGGTTACTAATTAGTTAACTTACGACCCAGTTAGCTTTTAATTAATTATAATGAATGTAAGTCGGAGTGTGATGTTATGAATTTGTTTGGAGCTAGGCTTAGGGACCTAAGACTTACTAACAACATGACTCAAAGTGAGTTGGGTAAGTTGATAAATGTTACTAAGGTTAGTATATGTTGTTATGAGAAAGGAACTAGGTTACCATCACTTGAGACTTTAGTAGATTTATCTGAGGTTTTTAAAGTTAGTGTTGATTATCTTTTAGGAAGCGATGCATTAATAGTTTCTGATAACAATTCAAGTTATGGAGCTAAAATGGCATCAGAAGAAATTGCTTTCATAAAAGAGATTAGAAAATATAATAGCTTATACAATCAATTAATATCTGATCCAAAAAGATTTGCAGAACTTATAGATAAAAAGTTGAAATAGTAATGTTATTTCATCTTTTTTTTGATATAATATGATATATATAATAAAGGTGGTGTTTAGATGAACTTTAATATAATAGATATTATAAATAAGAAAAGATTAGGATTTGAACTCAGTAAAGAAGAATTAGAATTTGCTTTTAATGGTTATTTAAATGATGAAATACCTGATTATCAGATGTCAGCACTATTAATGGCAATTTGTATAAACGATATGAATGATAGGGAAATTTTTGATCTTACTGATATTTTTATTAATAGTGGAGAAATATTGGATTTGTCTAAAGTTAATGGTATAAAGGTAGATAAACATTCTACTGGTGGAGTAGGAGATAAAACAACCTTAGTAGTCGCACCTATTGTTGCTTCATGTGGAGTATGTATCGCTAAAATGAGTGGAAGAGGTTTAGGCTTTACAGGAGGAACAATAGATAAATTAGAAAGCATAGATGGTTTTAAAGTTAATTTGACAGATAAAGAATTTATAGATCAACTTAATTCTATAAATGTAGCAATTTCTTCACAAACTGGAAATCTAACACCACTTGATAAAAAGATTTATGCACTTCGTGATGTTACCGCGACAGTAGAATCAATTCCACTTATAGCGGTTAGTATTATGAGTAAAAAAATTGCTAGTGGTGCCGATAAAATTCTAGTAGATATAAAATTAGGAAGTGGAGCGCTAATAAAAAATGAAAAAGATGCCAAAAGACTTAGCGAAATAATGGTTAAAATAGGAAAAAAATATAATCGAGAAGTTAGAACAATAACGACAAATATGAATGTTCCATTAGGTAATAATATAGGTAATAGTCTAGAAGTAATTGAAGCTATTGATATATTAGACGGAAAAGAAAAAAATTACCTTTGTGATTTATGCATTAAACTATCTTCTATTTTAGTAAGTATGGCCAAAGGTATAACAGAAGAAGAAGCAAAAAATATGGTTTATAGTTCCATAAATAATAAGAGTGCTCTAAATAAATTGTACGAACTAATAAAAAGCCAACATGGTAATATAAATTCCCTTAAAGTAAGTGACAATGTAATAGAAATAAAAAGTAAAAAAGAAGGGGAAATTCAAAATATAGACGCATACAACATGGGAATAGTTGCTAGAGATTTGGGGGCTGGAAGATGCAATAAAGAAGATAAAATAGATTATACTGTTGGAATAGTTTTAAAGAAACATATAAGTTCTAAAGTAAAAATAGGCGATGTTTTATGTGAGCTCTATATAAATGATAGCTCTGTTTATGATGTTAATTTTATCTTAGATAGCTATACAATAATATAGGGGAGTTTTTATGTATTATATATTCTTATTTCTGTTGGCAATAATTCCTTCTATAATTATTCTTACTATAATTTATAGAAAAGACAAAGAAAAAGAACCAAAAAAACTATTGTTATGTCTTTTTGCTGCTGGAATCTTATCATGTTTTGTAACGCTTTTCCTTTCTAATAACTTGGAGAGTATATTCCCATTCTTTAATTCAGAAAATGTAAAATTATATACTAAGAATTATATTTATTTGTTTGTTTATTGTTTCTTTGGAATCGGACTAATCGAGGAATTTTCGAAATGGTTATTTATCTATAATATTACATGGAATAATAAAAATTTTGATCACATATATGATTCTATAGTTTATTCGGTTTTTGTATCTTTAGGATTTGCAACATTTGAAAATATTTTATATGTTATGACTGAAGGAGTACGTGTCGCAATACTAAGAAGTATCTTCTCAGTCCCTGGACATGCTTCTTTTGCAATTATTATGGGATATTATATAGGAATGGCTAAACTAACTTCTATAAAAGGGAATGCTACTTTATCTAAAAAATATAAAGTTTTAAGTATAATTTTACCTGCTTTAGTTCACGCTTTGTTTGATTTTTTATTGTTTTCAAATAATTTGTTTTTATTATTAATATTTTTAATATTTATAATTTATATATATATAAAAGCTATTAAAAAGGTAAATCAATTTAGTAGAATAGAGGTTAACCTTGATGATAAGAGGTATTGCATTATGTGTGGAAAAGTTGTTAGTGGAAACTATTGCAGTAATTGTGGAGCAAAGATTGAAGATTAATTTTTTTCTATAAACATAGCATAATATTCGTCGAATGTTATGTTGTGTTTTTTTATATATGTTGCAACATCTACTCCAACATATCTATAGTGCCACGCTTCATAGGTATAACCAGTTATTTTCTCTTTATATTTAGGATATCTAAGTATAAAACCATATTTGTGAGCATTTTCACTCATCCAAGAAAATTCTTCAGTGTTTTCAAATTCTGTGTATGGCAACTTAGAATTGCTTACATCTACAGCAAGCCCAGTTTGATGTTCTGAATATCCAGCTCTAGCAGAATAGGTATCAGCTTTAGCTATACCATCTATTTGTGCGTATTTGTTATATAAATTATTTTGATAATTATAACTTCTATATCCTGATATTCCAATTATAGTTAAGTTTTCGTCTTTAGCGTTATTGATCATATTTATAAAAGATTTGCCAGCACAATCTACTAGTTTAATTCCATTTATATTTGTAAGGTTGTTAGGAATGTAATCTTCCTCTAAATAGTTATATTTATTTACTAAAATATAACTTGTATTAAGATTAGTTGCACTTCTAACATTTGTATAGAATGGTTTATCAATTCCTATATTTACGTCTAATACTATTTGATTTATTTTCATATTTGGATTAATTTTTTTATATTCTTTATACCTTTCTAAATTAGAGGTATTAAAGTATTTTATTTGACGTTTTACTTCATCCCAGTAATCTTTCTTTACTTCTGGCTGATTTTTTTTAAATATAAAAAACGAAAACATAATTACAATTATAATCGATAAAAATATAATTAGCTTTTTCACACTATCACCTAATTAATAATATGTCAAAAATTGTTATATATTTAGCTAAAATTACATAATAGTTAGTAAGGTGATAAAATGAAAAAAATAATTTGTTTTCTATTTGTGTTTTTTCTTTTGATAACTAATGTTTATGCTAATAATGATGAAAAATTAATAGAAAACGCAAACAGCGGTATTTTAATAGAGGCTTCTTCCGGAGAAATTTTATTTGAGAAAAAGAAAGATGAAAAAGTTGCGGTAGCTTCTATGACAAAAATGGTTGCTCAAATAATAATTTTAGAAAATATTGAAAATGGAAATTTAAGTTGGGATGAAAAGATAAAGGTTAGTAGTAATGCTGCTGGTATGGGTGGTTCTCAAATATGGTTACAACCAGGGGAAGAGATGAGTGTAAGAGACTTGATGAAAGGTATTACTATGGCAAGTGCCAATGATGCAACGGTTGCTTTAGCAGAAAGAATAGCTGGAACTGAAGAAGCATTTGTTAAGCTTATGAATGATAAAGTTAAAGAACTTGGACTTAAAAACACTCATTTTGTAAACCCAACGGGACTTGATGAAGAGAATCATTATTCAAGTGCATATGACATGGCTATGATTGCAAAAGAACTATTGAATCATGAACAAATTTTAGAATTTTCTAGTGTTTATGAAGATTATATAAGAGTTGATACTCCTAATAAATTTTGGCTTGTAAATACTAATAAATTAGTGCGCTTTTATGAAGGAGCGGATGGTTTAAAAACTGGTTTTACTGATAATGCTAAGTATTGTATGGCAGTAACAGCAAAAAGGGATAATATGAGATTAATCGCAGTTGTATTAGGAGAAGAAAGTGGAAAGGTTAGAAATTCTGAAACTATGGAACTTCTAGACTATGGCTTTAATTTATATAAAGTTGATTTGGTAAAAAGTAAAACTGATAAAGTTGGGACCTTAAAATTAGATAAATCAACTAAAGAAAATGTTGATGTCTTTCCACAAAGAGATATAACAATACTGGGCAAAAAATCGGATGTTAGTTTAAATTATGATATAGAAATTAAAATAAATAATAATACTTTACCGTTGAAAAAAGGTGATGTAGTAGGAAAAATAATAATAAAAAATGGGAATAAAACAGTAAAAGAAGAAAATGCAATTATAAATGAAGATATAGAAAAAATGGGATTTTTACAGATGTTAGGAAAAACTTTAAAGGATATAGTAACAGGAGAAATATTTTAACAATTTGATAGCATGTGCTATCTTTTTTTATTGAAGAAAAATAAATTAAATTTGATTTCATTAATTTACTATTAAACTAATCAAAATGATAAAAATT
>JAEDKN010000030.1 GCA_016295795.1 Bacilli bacterium | reverse complement strand
GTTCGTAATTTTGGGTAAACTCCCAGAAATTCCTTTTTTAAGTTCCCCCTGAAGACGGAACGAATCAATGTTCCGTCATTTTTTTGCCTTTATTTTCAAGGCTTTTCATAATTTATAATATTTAAAAAATGCTTTTACATTTACTTTTACATTTCCTACTAGGAAATGTAAGACTTTTTTAATCCAATTTATTCATCGTTTGAACTATCTCATCCATCTTATTTTTAAATAGGTGAGAATAGGTATTTAATGTTTCATCAATTTTAGCATGACCTAGATATTTTGCAACAACCATTATACTTGCACCATTATTTATTAAAACTGAAGCACAAGAGTGTCTAAAGTCATGAATTCTAATTCTTTTAACACCAGATAAATCACAAAATTTATTTTTAGTATGTCTAAGTATTCCATCGCCGAGTGGTTCCTTATCACCAAAAACGAACCATTTCTGATTAAATCCATATTGTTTCTTTTCTCTTAAATATAATTCATGTAAATCATTCATAACTCTTTCTGGAACAGGCAATGTTCTTGTACTAGTTCTAGTTTTAGGTGTCGTAATGATATATTCTCCAGTAGAGCCTTCTTGAGCGACATTTTTAACAACTGATAGTTCTTTATTAAAGAAATCAATATTATCCCAAGAAAGACCTCTTAATTCACCTCTACGAAGGCCACAGAAGAATAATACTTCAAATAGTGTTTTCCATTTAATATCATCTATTACTGATACAAATTGTTTAAATTCTTCCCAAGTATAGAATTGCATTTCTATTGGTGGCTTATTCGGATCATTAAACTTTTCCATCTTGTTATAAATAGAAGTAAAGTTAAAATCATGCCACTTAGTTCCATAATTAAGAATAGTCTTTAATAACTTATAATATCCATTCTTAGTCTTATCAGCTAAATCTAAGGCACTAACTCTTTTTCTCCATGCAATATAATGTTCTAGTCTAATATCTTTAATCTTTAACTCATAGAATTCACTTAACTCTCTAATATTTACTCTATAAGATCTTAAAGTAGTTCTCTTAACTTTATCTTTCTTATATTCATAAAACTCTTCAAAAAGTTGTTTGAATGTCATTCCAGTAACATTTATTTCTTTAGTTTCATATCCAACTATGAAATCTCTTTCAGCTTTTAATGCCTCATTCCTAGTCATATAACTTTTTGACATATAAGGTTTAGTTCTACCATCAACCTTAATCTTATCGTAAAAATACCATCTTCTACCATCTTTGGTAGCTTTTTCTTTTGGTAACTGTCGTACAGCCATTTATATACCTCCTTATCGTGCTATACTTCGAATTACCTCTTATACAATTCTAATATAGCACATTTTTAATTGAATTTATAATTTAATGCATAAAAAAACTCTAGAATTATCTAGAGTAATATGTCATTACTTATTCCAACCAAGTTTATATACTATATATGCTATTAATAGTCCAATCACTATATCAATAATAATCATAAGGACTTTATTATCTTTCTTATTTGGATTGCTGTTATTATTTCCAATGGTTGAATTCTTAATCTTATTATTATTTCCAATATTAATTTTCATTATTATCACCAATTATGCTTTCCTTTATAACGTTTCCGTCTCCAATATGTGTCGATTTATCATTTATTATTGTTATTAAAGATTTTGATACTTTTTCTTCTTTTTTCTTGTCAGTAAAGTCTATATAATAATCATCTAAATTACCATATTGCTTTTCAAGTTCTTTAAAGATACATAATAGTTTGGTTTTAATTGCTCCAATAATATTAGTATAAGCATACAATGATAGATCGGTATATGCATTAATTATTTCACCATTGATGCAAGATATTTCTTGTGCTAACAAGACATTCATAGCAATTGTAAGATGATGACTATCATTTTCTTTCTCGGCAATAGCAAGCTGTTCTAATCGGTATATACCATCTCGAATTTTTATTGTTGAATAATCTTTAATATATTCAGGTTTTAGTGGAAGAGGTTGATGTGTTCCTTGGATTCTATTATATGCATTTCCTACAATATATGATCCAATGAGATTAGTGCTGACAATTCTATAATCAGGGACATCATCATTCTTTCCATATCCTTTAATTTCATTTGATAACCATTTTTTTATGTCTTTATTATCTATGTCTTCTAGTAACAAATCTAACATTTCTATTGCTTGTTCCACATTGATTTTATTACTAATTAAATTGATTATAATTTTACTTCTTTTTGCCATTATTTAACCTCTCAATTAGTTATTATTACCTATATTACTCTTGTCAATTTTATTGTTATTACCTATATGTATTGAATTATCAATATAAATATCATTCCTAATATTAGATTGCTTAATATTATTTTTCCGTAGAGATAATTTATAAAAACTACATATATCATTATGACCAACATTATATTTACTTTCAATTATAGTATAATTTTCTATACTACCATTTGGAAGTTTTCGTACAATCAATTGACCTTCCACTATCGGGGTAGACGTGTCTGTAATAGTTAAACCAGTTTTTCCAAAAAAGCCAGTTAATTCTTTTATTTTATTATTATTGGTATCATATAATTCTACTATTTCCGTTGGAAAATTTGCTAATATATCCCTCATATTACCTCCTAAATCTAATTGCTTTCTATTATACCATATTTATAATAATTATTATAAAGAAATGGAGAGTTTCTTAATTTTTTCTAATCTATCAATATCTATTTTTAGAACATCCACAACAGCTTGCATAGGTAAGTCGTTTCCAGGAATAAAATATCCTTCATTAATTAACTTATTTTTTATTTGCTTTTTAACATCTAACGCTTTATTTCTACCGCATCCTAGTAATTTCATTAAATCTGTTAAATTACACCATTGTTTAGTTATTATTCTCATTGTTTCTTCTGCACTCATAATTAAAACCTCCCTTATCTAAAACTATTTATTATTTCTTCTAATTCCTTCTGAATTTTTATATCTTCTTCAGTTAATGGCTCATCACCAGTTGGAATCTTCTGACCATTCCAATATCCATCTCCATAGAGTGGTGGTTCTTTATTAACTACAATTTCATTAATTTTTAAAACATGAATATAGTTTTGTCTATGACCATTTTTATCAATATATCCCTTTGGTATTCCTTCAACATAAACATCTTTTCCAACTCTTAATTCTATTTTGTTAGTATATTCAATATACATTCTTGCACTAAAAAAGGATAAGTTATACTTATCCTCACCATTCTTATCTTTATATAATTCTTTTTGACATATATCAAACCAGATATAATCTTTATCAACATTATCTCTAATACTTGTTATATAACCATGATATTTTATATAGTCTACTAAATCTTTCATACCGAAACCTCCTTTACCTTTTACTAAGGCCTTTGTATAACTATTATATTTATATATTATCTTCATTTATTATGTTAGTATATTATATCTATATTGTAAGAAATAATATTCTATTATGTTAGAAATTTATTTCTAATGAATATTTTTCTTCTAAAACTTTTTGGATTCTCAACTGTTATATATCCTTTATCAATTAATGCTCTAATTAAACTAGATATAGTTCTAGTAGAACACTTTAATTTATCAGCATAATACTTATTAGATCCAAAAGCATATCCTTTTTGATTTGAATTAGAGAGTAGGAGAGTAAAAAATACAATAGCACTTTTACTCAAATTATCATCTAATAAATCATAATACAGTTTCCCATGGTTCTTGCTCATCTTTCATCTTTTTCCTTTCTCTTTGTATTGCTTTATCTTTAACCATATCTTTAAATGCTTCTGCAGATTCATTCATATATTCAGCCATAGCAACTTCTAAACAATATACTATGAAATCATTTATACTTATTCCTCTGGAATTAGCCTCAACTTTGGCTAAATCAAATATATTTTTTCTTAATCTTAAAACAAATTTATGCATATAAATTCACCTCCTTAATCATCGTATTTATATTTGCTAAATTTTGATTTAAATTTATTTAATGCTTTACTTTCATTTGGATTAGTAACTTTATCCCATTCAAAATCAGAATATATTTGTTCAAGTAAAGCAGTAGAGTAATATGATTTTGAATATAGCTTATCTAGTAATGCATTATTTTTTTCAAATGCTTTTGCCATTTCTAGATTATTAATTCCAGATGACACTAGTTGAACTACAGCTTCTGAAAATGAAATATTACATTTTCTTGCATAGTCTAAAATCATGATATCTATATCGCTTGGAATAGATATATGTTTTTTAATTTTTACCATAAATTTTACCTCCTTTCTTATCCACGATGTGGCTACATTTTGACCACCAAATTATCAAATATTATTGAAAATAATAGAAGAGCATAAGAGATTGATATCAGACAATTAAAAAAAGCCTTATTACATAAGACTTTAGTGTGATATCAAACTTATTTTGCACTTGCAAAATCGAGCCACTGGTGTGGACATTATTTTAATTAATTTCTTTATATTTAAATAAATTATAGTGGATAAATTAAATCCACAAATCTAATATTTCATAATGTTCAATCCTCCTTTGGTGGTCAAACAAAAAGAAGATGTAATTTCCATCTTCTTCGATATTTTTTTCTTATTATATATAATTTAACACAACTAATAATAAATTGGAAGCCGATTTACTAGGTGAATTTCGTGTTGTTTACTGGGTGGTTTAGGGGGGTGTTTTTGATATAAAACCCTTATTTTATCTATATTTATCTCTTATTATACACATTCTATCACAACTAAAATTAAAATGGAAGGCTTTTTTTCGGCTTTTTTTTGTTCTTTTTGCCTACATTTTGCCGATATTTTCCCGATATTTTTTCGACTTTTTCCCAACAATTTTTTGTTCTTTTTTTATCCTTTTTAATAATAATATAGTTAATTTCCTATATTACTATTATATTAAAACACTAGTATTCCTTTCAATAGTCCTAGTCCGTACTTTTTCCGTACTTAATGCGTACCTTTTCCGTACCTTTTGATACTTTTTTCACTACTATACCAAATATATAATTTATTCATATACTTGTCTACACTAATTTTTGCAAATATAATTGCAAAGTGTTTTGTTAAGTATCTTATAATTATTCCATTTTACTATATTTTATCATATAAAAGGATATTTACAAGAGGCTTCTGATATACCCCTTTAGGGGGTGCAATTTTTTCTTCAAGTCCTTATATTATAAGGGATTTAGAGTTTTTTAAATGAAATATGTCATTAATAATTATTTTTGGTAAAATTCGACAGAATCCATAAAAAAATCGCTAAATTGTGGTATAATTAATTTGATAAACAAAATATGCAGAGGTGATTATATGGCTGGATTTACTGCCAAAGAAGAAAGATTTACAATATTTAATTCGGAAAAAAAATTAAAAATACCTTTCTTTCAAAGAAAGTATGTTTGGAAAGAAGAAAATTGGGATGAATTATTTGATAATTTTTTTGTTAAAGATGAGCCAAGTTTTTTAGGTTCAATTCTAGTTCAAAGAAATGTCATTGGAGCAGGTAGTGGAGTACTTGATGTAATTGATGGGCAGCAAAGGTTAACAACTATAAGTATACTAATAATGGCTATTTATGATAGCATTAATAGTGAAACCAAGGAAAATGCGAGAGCAGAAATGTTAAATGCTTTATTTAGTAAAGCAACTTTTCATAGTGAGTATACGCCCAAATTAGAACATTCAAAATTTGATAAAAGTGATTATGAAAAAGTAATTTGTTTTGAAAAAAATAAAGAAGATTTTGTTGGAAAAGAAAAGGGTATTCTAGGATGCTATAATCATTTCATTAATAGATTATCAAATATTTCAGATGCAAAGAAGGAAAAAGTTCTTGATGACTTTCTTAATGGTAACTACCTAATATGGGTTATTATTACATTAGACAAAGAAATGGATGAGCAATCTATATTTGATACTTTAAATAATTCTGGAGTTTCTTTAACAGCTTCTGATACCATTAAAAATTTTATTTTCAAGAAAGTCGATGAATTATATGATGAAAAATATCCAAGCGACTCTGTGACTAGTTTTGCAGCAATGAATAAATTATATGAAGATAATTGGGAACAAGTGTTTATTAAAGATGATGATACCGAATCATATTGGAATAGTGAAGTTATAACTGGTCGTATAAAAAGAACAAAATTAGATTTATTCTTGTATTGCTTTGGGGTTATCAAAGGATTCTTTTCACAATATGACAATAATATTTCTGATTTAACAAAAGTATATAAGCAATATTTAGCAAATGAAATAAAGACAATAGAAAATGTTAATGATTTTTTAGCTGATTTGAAAAAGACAGCAGTTATATTTAAAAACAATTTTGAAAATGATAGTAAAGAATCACTATACAGTTATAGTAAGGATAATGTATTGCAAAGATTACTACATTTATTAAAAGTAAATGATGTTACAACATTTCATCCATTTATTTTAAAAGTACTTTATGATCACGAAAATGATACTGATTTAATTAATGAAAAATTACATTTGCTTGAAAAATATTTGCTAATTAACTACCTAAATGAAGATACATCAAAAATAAAAAACTATAATAAAATGTGTATGACAATGATTAATGATGATGGTAAATTAGAAGAAGAAGTAGAAGAAGTTTCTAATGATATAAAATTTACCTTATTAAATCATATATCTAATAATTTTGCGACTTATTTCTTATTTTGGGTAGAATTATTTAGGCGAACAGATTCAGATGATGAATCATCTTTGAAGTATGTTTATTCTTTAGAACATATTATGCCGAAAAAATGGAAAGAGAATTGGTTTAACGATATAGGAAATGGATTAAAGGATATCAATGGGACTCAATTAGATGTTCCACAATCAATTGAATATCGAGAGAATCATGTTAGTATGCTCGGAAATATGACACTTTTAAAAGGCAAATTGAATTCTTCAATTTCTAATAAAAATTTTGCAACTAAAATTGTTAAAATTAAGGAATATGCGTCACTAAAAATTACCAAAAACGATATAGTTGACAGATATTACACAAAAGATAAAGATAAAAAAATTAGCTCTTGGAATGAAAAGTTAATTGAAGAAAGAAACAAAAAATTACGAGAAGAAATTATTAATGCATTATTATATTAAAAGAAAATTGCAAATTTTCTTTTTTTTTGCTTTTTTTTTGTAGACTCAGGTCAAATTTGTGCTATAATTATTATAGACGCAGGTCAACTTGGAGGGGATAATAATGATTAAATTAGCGACAGCTTTTAGTGGCATTGGTGCCATTGAGCAAGCTTTAGAGCGTTTAAAAATAGATTATGAATTAGAATTTGCATGTGATAATGGAGATATTGAAATAGATGTAGATTATGACAAAGAACTAAAAAAAATTAGAAAAATGAAAACTATTCAAGAAAAAAGAGAATATGTTGATAATCTATATATGACTAATTCGAGAAAACATAATTTTGTTAAAGATGCATATCTTGCAAATTATTCAGTTAAAGATGATAACTTCTTTTATGATGTTAAATTATTGGATGGAACTGATTTTAAAAATCAAGTAGATTTATTCGTTGGGGGATCGCCTTGTCAGAGCTTTTCTATTGCTGGTGCGCGAGGGGGATTTGAAGACGCAAGAGGAACATTATTTTATGAATATGCAAGGTTAGTAAAAGAAATACAACCTAGAGTATTTATTTATGAAAATGTATATGGTGTTCTAACTCATGACAAGGGAAATACTTGGAAAGTAATGCAAAATATTTTTGATGAGTTGGGTTATTATTACAAATGGGAAATATTAAATGCAAAAGATTATGGCATTCCTCAAGGAAGAAGAAGACTATATGTTGTTGGATTCAAAAACAAAAAGGAATTTGATAAATTTGAATTTCCAAAACCACAAAAGCTGAAATATACAATGCAAGACTTCCTAGTTGAAAATACAAAAGAAGGCAACTTAGTAAATAAAAATGGAAAATTAGTAATAACGGAAAATGTCGGTGAAGAACCAGAGGAAAAATATTATTTGTCAGAAAAATTAAGAAAATATGTGTTATGTCCAGGAACTAAAAATTTTATGCATCATGATGCTGAAATTGATTTGCCAGTTGCAAGAGCATTATTATCAACACAAGGGAACACTCATAGAGCAAGTGTTAATAATTATGTAACAACAAATGGAAGAATAAGGGCGTTAACTGTTAGAGAAACATATAGACTAATGGGATTTCCAGACAGTTTCAAAATTGTTGTTTCTAAGTCTCAAGCTTTAAAACAAAGTGGCAATTCAATAGTTGTCGATGTATTGATAGCAATACTTAAAAATATTGAATGTATTGGAGGAATAAATGGAAAGAATTAAACATGATAAATATAAATATAAAACAGTAAGTTTATTTGCAGGAATCGGCGGATTTGATATTGCTTTTTCAAATGCTGGATTTGATTTAATATGGGCAAATGATTTTGATAAATATTGCGTAGAAACATTTAAAGCAAATGTTAGTGATAATATTGTTCTTGGGGATATTAATGATCATCTTGATGATATACCAGAGCACGATATTTTAGTCGGTGGATTTCCGTGTCAGCCTTTTTCAACACTTGGTAAATTAAAGGGTTTTGATGATGAAAGAGGGACATTATTTTTTACTATTAAAGAAATATTAAAAAAGCATGACACAAAAGTTGCAGTTTTGGAAAATGTAAAAAATCTACTTAATCATGATGGTGGCAAAACATTTACTAGAATGAAAAGAGATCTTGAAGAACTTGGCTATAAAGTTTATTATCAAGTGCTTAATTCACAAGATTATGGTATTCCTCAAAGAAGAAATAGGGCTATAATTGTAGCATTTAATAAAAAATATTTTAATGAGGAACCATTTACATATCCAGAAAAACAAACATTGACATGCACTGCTAAAGATTTTTTAGATGATGATGTAGAGGAAAAATATTTTATTAGTACAAATATGATTGGGACTATTTTAGGGAAAGGAACAAAAGGTTATATTGTAAAGCCTACTATAGATCAAGACATATGCAAAACATTAACAGCAACTATGCATAAAATGCATAGGGCTAGTCAAGACAACTACTATACAGATATTAAAAATCATGAAAAATATTGTGATAAAAACAAAACAAATATTAGGAAGTTAACACCTAACGAATGTAGGAAACTTCAAGGATTTCCAAGTGATTGGAAGCAAGTAGTATCAGATACACAAGCATATAAACAATTTGGGAATGCTGTTACAATAAATGTAATATATGCAGTTGCAAAAGAATTATTTGATTACATAGAAAAAAATAAGATTGGAGAGTGGTAATATGGCTTCAAGAAATCCTGTAATAGAAGAAATAGATAAAATATATGAATATTTAGCAAGTAAATCTGATTCAATTGCTAATTTAATGAAGAGTGAGCCAGATTGGGAATATATGTTAATTGTAAAGAGCATAACTCATTCTGACTTACTAAATTCTGGAAAGAGAAACGGACCAAATGAATCAATTGACAAAAACTTCTTGTATTATTTATCTGTTTCTGAAATGAAAGAAATTGAGCAAGTAAGAAAGAAAGAGTTTGAAAATGCAAAACAGTCTAATATATTTGTACCTAGTGATTTTTATGAATTCATTGGAATGCCACAATTGCAAAGAAGAGAAGGAGCTCAAACAACACAACATGAACATCCTATTGTTAATAATTATGCTGATGTATATCTTGTTAATGATACTCTAAAATATTTTAATATTGATTATACTAAGAAAGTTTTTGATAAATTAGATAAACACCCAACTGCATGGAATTATGATGAATATAGGATAGAATTAACCGGTGAATTTACACCAATTCAATTGACCCATGCAATTCATGGATTGGGAACATCTGATGACGAGATATTTAAAAATCTTAGAAGATCTATTTTTAAAAGTGATATCTTAAATATACTTTTGAGAAGAAAGCAAGATAAAAAGGAAATATACATTATGCTAGAGAAAAACCCAAGATTTTTTACCTTAATTGGTGAAAGTAATGCAACGTGGGAAAAATTCTTGAGTAATAGCAATAAACAAGAACTATTTAACTTGTTAAAGAAAGATGAATTAAGTTATGGTGAGGCAGAAAAAACACGTAGGAATCAAAATAAGTGGAGAAACTTATTAGCTGATGAAATGATGAGCTACACTACAACTGATGATGAAATCTTTTGCCCATTAACTTATATTACTGCTAATTTCTCTAGTGTTGGAACATTGTTTAGGGCATCTCATATAAAAGCATTTAATGAGTGCTCTGTAGAAGAAGCATTTGACATTAATAATGGTATTTTAATGATTGCTAATGCAGATGCATTATTTGATAAACACTTAATTACTATATCAGATGATGGTGAAATAATATTTTCATATTTGTTAAAAAATGAATATAAGCTTATACAAGAACTAAAACTTACCGAGAGAGTATTTAAAGCTATTCTTAATAATAAAAGGAAAGAATATTTAAAAAGACATAGAGAAGTGTTTGAAGAAAAAGAAATTAAAAGGAAAATGCTATCTAATTTAGAGGAAGATAGTGCTGAATAGTTTTACAAATTAATTAAAAAGTAGTATAATTAAGATAGTTGAGATATCATTATTATGATATCTTTTTATTTTGAATGGAGGATTAAAATGAAAGCAATCTTGAATTTTATTAATGACAATGCAATAATTGTTTTAGTCATTAACATAATAACACAAATAATATTTAGAAAGAATGATAGGAAATATAATGAAAAGTGGGAAAATAAAAAGGAAAGAAAGCAACAGTTTTTAAACAAAGCAGAATTACATATTGAAAATAAAACATGGGATTCTAAAGATAAACCAGATATTTGTTTATTTATGACTGATTTTAAAACATCAATTAATGATAAAAAAGATGTGGAGTTTCATTACAGTAAAGATGTATTAAAGAAGGATAAATATAAACATTTAAGATTTTATATTAAAAATATAGGTAATGCTGATATAAATCAGTTAGATGTATGTGCTACTGCTCAAAAGAATACAATGCTTTGTGATATTGAATCTATAAAGTATATAGTAGATAGTAAATTTGTTAATTATAGCTATTGCTATGATAGAAAGATCTTAAAAAATGATATTATCTTAATTGATATAGCATATTTAGAAGATAGTATAATATCTAACACCTTTAGTTGCGAGTTAGCCTTACTATTTAGAGATTCTTATGGTAATTTATATGAGCAACCATTTTTTATCCAACAAAGAAATTTATATGAACCATCTGCTATATCAAATAAGGATTATAGAAGTTATACATTACCAGACACTGCATTAGAATGCTTTAAAAATCCATGGATGTGGTAGAAGGAGAAATTATGATTATAAAAGGAAAAGCAAAAGATTTATTAGAAGATTCCCTAAATAATGCATTACTTGCAGTTGAAATTTACAATAAACCAAAATTAGAAGGTAGATTAAAAAGTTATATAATTCATATGAATATTGCTTGGACTAAGGCGCTACATGCATATTTTCATAGAACAATGGGAGAAAAGTATTTTTATAAAGACAAGAAGGGGAAGTATTTAAGAATTGATGATGAAAAAAAAGCTTGGGAGTTAAAAACGTGCATTGACAAATATAAGAATCTTCCAATCGGTGTTGCAGAAAATTTAAAATTTTTTATTGGCCTCAGAAATAAAATAGAGCACACATATTTAGATTGTACTGATTTGGAAATAAAAACTTTTGGTGAATGCCAGGCATTATTATATAATTATGAGAATTTTATTATAAAACAATTTGGATATAATTATGCAATTAATACTTCATTACCTTTCTCATTACAATTTTCTGAATTGAGAAAAGACAATGCATATATCTCTAGTAAGAATCTTTTATCTAAAGAAATGGTGAAAATAAATGAATATATAGATAAGTATAGAAGTAATATTAGTGATGAAATATATAATACACAAGAGTATAGTATAAAACTCGTTCAGATACCAGTCGTATCTAACGCTTCTAAAAACGATTTGGCCATTCAATTTGTAAATTGGGAAAAATTGGATGAAAAAGAAAAAGAAGAAGTAAATAAATTGACAACAATTATTAAAAATAAAACAATTTTTAGAAATGTAATAAATTGTGATAGATTAATGCCTGGTCAAGCTACAAAATTAATTAAAAAAAGTGTCACTAGTTATAATCAAAATATTAACACAGCATTGGTATATATTTTTTCCATAAAACCATCGAAGAAAATAGAATCTGATAAAGATCCTTTTGATACTAATACAAAATACTGCTATTATGATCAAACCCATGATGATTATCAATATACGAATGAATGGGTAGAATTTGTAATTAGTTTATTTAATAATAATAAAATATCTATTCCTAAAGTAAATGAATTATATAGAAATAGGAAAAAAATAGATATCTCAGAATATGAATAAAAAACTAGATATGGATAAAATCATATCTTTTTTTCATTTTTACATTTACTTTTACATTTCCTATTATATAAACTTTGATAAACTATGATAAATTATTAAGTCTTGCAAAGCCTTATTTTATTGGGAATTTAAATTTTTGTATAAGAGATAATTCGTGCGGGGAGCCGACCCCCTAAAGAGAGCGAAAGCTCTCATTTTTGTTTACATTAAAGGGTTTTAGACCTGTTAAG
>JAEDKN010000029.1 GCA_016295795.1 Bacilli bacterium | reverse complement strand
GAAGTGAAAAGAATAGAGGTTCTGAATTTACATTGATTGTGGATCAAAGAATAGTTAGTGATGATAATAAAATAATGGATATGGTAGATGAGTATAAAAGTTTAAATAATAAACTTACAATATTATTCGTAAGCGATGATGAAGAAGAGAGAACCTTCTATAATAAAAGATTAAATAGTATAGGTAAGGTAACGCTTGCTGATAATGGTCAAGAATGTCTGCAAAAAATAAGAAAAAAAGAGAGATATGATTTGTTAATAATAAAAGAAAAGATGGATAAATTGGATGCGTATAAAACAATTGAGAAACTAGAGGATATTGAAGATTTTAATTCACCAATTATTATACTAGCAGAAGATAAGGAATCTAAAGAAGTTTTGATAAGAAAAGGATATAATGCAATTTCAAAAGATATAACACAAGTTCAATTGGTTAAGATTATTAATAATTTGAAAAAAACAAAATAATAATTTAAGGATCTAGTTATAGGTCTTTTAATTTTGAAAAGTAATATTTATATAGATAAAAAACTGTGTTATAATATTAACATAATCGGGAGGAATACATATGAATGAAAATTTTAGCATTTTAAAAAGATATGGAGAAAATTATACTGATAAAGAATATATTACAAATCCAGCAATAGGAAGGGACGAACAAATAAAAGAATTATTATTGGTATTACTAACACCAGAAAAATCTGCTGTTTTAGTAGGTAAACCGGGTGTAGGTAAAACTGCAATAGTTGAGGGCTTAGCATATCGTATACAAAGAGGAGAAGTACCTGATTTATTGAAGGGATATAAAATTATAAATATGAAAACAGCTTCACTATTAGGAACTATGCCAAATGGTGAAAGTAAAGTTCAATTGATGATTGATGAATTGAAACAGGAAGAAAAAATAATATTATTTATAGATGAAATTCATATGTTAATAGGTGCTACTGATACTTCTTCTGTTGATTTTGCTAATATTTTCAAAGAAGGATTAGGTAGAGGTAGCATTAAAGTAATAGGTGCTACTACTACAGAAGAATATGAAAGATATATACTAAGAGACAAAGCTTTCACAAGGCGCTTTCAGAAAATTTTAGTTCCTGAACCTACTAGAGAAGAAACTATAGAGATAATGATGGGAACGTTACCAAAAATAGAAAAAACTACAGGCGCAAAATTAAAATATACCAATTTTATTAAAGAAAAAATAATGGCATTTTTAGTTGATTTAACTAGTGAGTATAAAAGAATCTTTGAGATTGGTTCTAGATATCCCGATATATCTTTAACTCTTTTAAAACAAGCATTTTCCTATGCGATGTTTGATAATTCTAAAGAAGTAAATATTTTTCATATTCAAAAGGCTATAGAAAACAGTAAGAATGTTTATCCTGATGTTATAAAAAAAGAAATTCCTAGGTTTTTAGAAGAATTTAAAGATATAATTAATGAAGAAAAAGGACTTTCTTTAAAATGGGATTATAATAAACAGGAAAGTCAATCAACTGAAGAAAATGAAGAAATAGAGGAGTTGGATGTGGATTATGATTCTGTTCAAGATACTGCTCCTAATTTATATAATGAAACTATAATAAGAGATAATAATCTTGTTCCGCAAAGAGAAAATCATGAATCAATAGATAAAAACTTGATTAGTTCTAATTTATATAGTTCCTTAAATTCGAAAAATGAAGAATATGATCTATCATTAAACGAAAATACTGATAACTATAATGATGACTTTTTTGAGGAGTAATCTAATAGATGAGTAATATTTTAAAAAGTTGTACGTTGTGTCCAAGAAATTGTAAAGTTAATCGATATGAACAATTTGGATATTGTAAAGCTCCAGGGAAATTAAAGTTAGCCCTTGCATCTTTACATAATTGGGAAGAGCCTTGTATTTCTGGAGATTTTGGAAGTGGTACTATTTTCTTTTCGAATTGCAATATGGGATGTGTATACTGTCAAAATTATAAGATAAGCAGTGGATATGGTAAGATGATAACTGTAAAGAGATTTGCACAAATATGTATAGAACTACAAAATAAAAAAGCTCATAACATTAATTTAGTAACTCCAACTCCTTATGTACCATTAATAATTAAGGGAATTAGGGAAGCTAAGATATTAGGACTATATATTCCTATTGTTTACAATACAAGTAGTTATGAGAATGTTGAAACTATAAAAATGCTAGATCAGACTGTAGATATATATTTGGCGGATTTAAAGTATTATGAAGATAAGTATGCTGTTAAATATTCAAATACGTCTAATTATTTTGAGTATGCAACTAAAGCTATTGAAGAGATGTATAATCAAGTTGGAACTCCTATAATAGAAAATGGATTAATGAAAAAAGGAATAATAGTAAGAGTTCTTCTATTACCTGGACTTTTAGAAGATGCAAAAAAAATAATAAAGTACTTATATGATAAATATAGGGATGATATATTTATAAGTATTATGAATCAATATACACCAGTTAGAAAATTAAAGTTTGAGGAATTAAACAATAAAGTGAGTGAAGAAAGTTATAATGAGCTAATAAATTATGCGTGTGATTTAGGTATAACGAACGCTTTTATTCAAGAAGGCGAAACTCAACTTGAAAGCTTTATTCCTAATTTTAACAAACAAGGGATATAAAAAAAGTAATTCTATTTTGGAATTACTTTTCTTTTATTGAACTAATATAACTATTAACTTTAGATGACCAAGTAGTACTTTGCGCATATTTTTTATTCATCTTTTCAGGAGAATCTAATCCATATGCATAATAATTATTATATAAATTATCAATAAACTGCTTTATACCTTCATCTAGAGTTGAGTATCTTTTATAACTTCCATTACATCCAGGAGATCCTTTTACACCACCAACATTATTACACTTTTTAACTAGATAGCTACATTCCCACTCACATCCTGTCTCATGTAATATGATTGCTGTTGCTAAAACCGGATCAACACCAACTTCTAACGAATAAGATGCAATGAGTTCACCTTTGTTAGAAATAGTCGAATTTAGTGATTTATTTAATTGAGCAGATAATTCACTTAGGGTCATACCTTCATAAACTATTGCTTTTTTTCTTTGCTCTTCTTTTTCCTTTTCAACGTTAAATTCATCAACATCTGTATATGTATTAGCAAAGTTAGTGGCAATATTTTGTGTTATATATGATTCATAGTCATCATGACTATCATTTGTTGGTAAAGTTATAATAGATACTATAGCAATAATAATTGCAGTTATAATTAACCTTTTCAGGACTGGTTTCAAAATTTCACCTCACATAAATTAATTTCATGTCATTTAAGCAAGACTTTAACATTCTAGCATAAAATAAAAAGGGCGTCAAATTGACAAATTTTAAAAAATATGGTAATAGGGGGAATATTTTTAAAAAAGGTTGAAAAAAATAGAAAATTGTGCTATAATACAGCACATAAAGGAAGGGGAGTTTTAAAAATGAAAGATAAGAAAAATTGTATTATGATACTTACTGGTACAATATTAGGAATCATTTTGATGGGTGTTGTTGTATGTTTTACAATAAGCAGAGTTAGATTAGTTGATAAGACATATTCTGCAAAAGTTGAAACATCAAATGGTACTGTTAATGAAGAAATTTCTGCTAAAGATGAAGTTCCAGTATATGAATATTTTGAAAATGTAATAGAAAAAAGTGTTTCTGATGATTCAAATATAAAAATCACAACTTCTACATCTAATGAAGCAACTAAACAAGAAGTAAAAGAGGAAATAACAAACAAGATTACAGATACTGTTGTATCAGTAGACGAAAAATCACAAAAAGTTATATCATATGTTGAAAATCTTGAAAATACTGTATTTACAGAAGAAAATATAAAAGAATATGGACAAAAAGCAAAAGCTGCTTTTATAGATATTACTGATTTTATATTTTATGGAAAAGAAATAAATGGTTATACATTTGATGAACTAACCGAGCAAGCAAAATTATATGTTATGGATATTGCAGTTAAAATAGATTCTCAAATAGAAGCAATTTATCCAGGATATAAGGATACATTAAAATCAAATGCAAGTGCATTTATAAATGATTTGACTTTGAAATATCTAGAAGTAACTAACAATATCTGTTCAAAAATGGGTACAGCTGCATGCAATCAAGCAAAGCAAGACATTGAAACAATGAAAGAGAATTTTGGATTGACTTTAGAGCTTGCTAAAACAGTTGGCGAATCAACTATAGATAGTTTGAAAAATTGGTACGAGATATTTAAAAGTAATAACTAAACACGTTTGAAACGTGTTTTTTCTTGAAATAAACTAATTACTATTGTACAATTTAAATTAGTTTTGAGGTGAAACATATGATACAGTTAAATAATGTAACTCTAAAATTTGGAAAAAGAACTCTTTTTGAAGATGTTAATATAAAATTTACCGCTGGAAATTGTTATGGGCTCATTGGTGCTAATGGTGCCGGGAAATCTACATTTTTAAAACTATTGTCGGGTGAGTTAGAAACTACGCATGGTGATATTGTTGTTACTAAGGGAGAAAGAATAGCTGTTTTGAAGCAAGACCATTATAAATATGATAATGAAAGAGTAATAGATACAGTTATTATGGGAAATACCAAATTATATTCAATTATGAAAGAAAAAGAAGAGTTGTATAGCCATACTGAATTTACTGATGAGGATGGTATAAGGCTGGGAAACTTAGAAGCGGAGTTTGCTGAACTTAATGGATGGGAAGCTGAAAGTGAAGCTAGTGAATTATTAAATAATCTAGGAGTAGAACTAGACTTACATTATGCTCTTATGAAGGATATTCCTAATAACAAAAAAGTAAAAGTTTTATTAGCACAAGCATTATTTGGTAATCCTGATATACTTCTTTTAGATGAACCTACTAACAATCTAGATTTAGATGCAATTGAATGGTTAGAAGAGTTTTTGATCAACTTTAATAACACGGTGATAGTAGTATCACATGATAGACATTTTCTTAACAAAGTTTGTACTCATATTGCTGATATAGATTATAATAAAATAAAATTATATATAGGAAATTACGATTTTTGGTATGAGTCTAGTCAACTTGCTCTTAAACAGATGAAAGAATCAAACAAGAAAAAAGAAGAAAAGATAAAAGAATTACAGTCATTTATCGCAAGATTTTCTGCTAATGCATCAAAATCAAAACAAGCAACATCTAGAAAGAAAATGCTAGAGAAGATTGAATTAGATGAAATAGTACCATCTTCTAGAAAGTATCCTTATATTGACTTTAAGATAGAAAAGCCGGCAGGAAAAGAAATACTTTCAGTAAATAAACTATGTAAAACGGTAGATGGCAAAAGGATATTAAATAAGATAAGTTTTACAGTTTTAAAAGGAGATAAAATTGCATTTGTAGGTAGTGATAATATTGCTAAAACAACACTATTTAAAATATTAATGAGAAAAATTAAAGCTGATAGCGGGGAAATAACTTTTGGTAAAACTATAAACACATCATATTATCCACAAGATAATACTGAATATTTTAAAAGTGATGAAACAATCATGCAGTGGATTGGACATTATTATAATATAGATGATGAAACAGTTTTAAGAGGTTTTTTAGGGAGAATGTTATTTTCAGGTGATGATGTATTTAAAAGAGTTCCTGTATTATCAGGAGGAGAAAAAGCTAGATGTATGTTATCTAAATGTATGCTTGAATCCCCTAACTTCTTAATATTAGACGAGCCAACTAACCATCTAGATCTAGAAAGTATTACATCATTAAATAATGGACTTATGAGATTTGAAGGAGAAATACTATTCGCTTCTCATGACCATCAATTCATTCAAACAGTTGCAAATAGAATTATTGAGATTACACCTGATGGTTCTATAATAGATAGAAGAATGACTTATGATCAATATTTAGAATCAAAAAAGAACAAAAGATAATATTAAATTCAAAAAGTAGTATAATCATAGCGGTATTAATAATTATAATATTAGTAATGGGAGGTTATATTTTTTACGACAAGGTATTAAAAGCTGATAACAATCCAACTAATGAAGATAATTCTAAAACAGAAGAAGTAGAGTCTGATTGCGTTAAAGCAGACAGAACAGAAGATATAGATCTTTCTACTGATGGGATTATTGAACAAATAAGGCTAAGCGTAATAGAAAACGAAATTGATGGAGATGTATATACAGATATAGAAAATTTAAAAATAGATTCAACTGCGGAATATTATTATTCAATATCATTTGATTTTTATCCTAATATAGGATCATATAGTGTAACAGGATTTGCATATAGGGAAAATGGAAAATGGGTTATATATAATGTTGGCTCAGATCATACAACAGATGAGCTTGTAGAACTAGAAAGTAAATTTTGTAAATAAAAGAGATAAAATGCTCTTTTTTTTCATATAATTTAATGGGTGATAATTATTTTTACAGAAGAAGATATAGATAATGTTATAAAAGATTTAAACATAAAGTTTGATAAGTTTTCTAAAAAAGATTTCATAACTGGATTGAATGTAGAACTAGAACACGGACTTGTTGATTCTAACACAAATGTTACTAATAATGACATAATGAAAACAGCTAAGATAGCATTAGCTCATTTAAATGAATTTCCAAATTATTATAATAGTGAATATGGACTTCCTATTTTCGAAAAGTATCTAAAGTATAGATTAAATAATTAATTGATATATTCATTATACATATAATAAAGTGGAGGTATTATAATGAATGATATTACGGTATTACAATTAAAAACTCTAATACCTGGTATTAAAATAATTGATATTAGAGATAATTATCAATATAATTTGGGAAATATTCCAACTTCAAAGAATGTACCAACAAATTTTTTATTAACTAATCCAGAATTATACTTAAATTTTGAAGATACTTATTATATATATTGCGAATTTGGTAGTACCAGTAGTAAAACTTGTGAGAAGTTAAGAAGCAAAGGGTATAAGGTTATAAACATAATTGGAGGATATAACGAATATAAGAGATTATAATAAATAAAGAGCTATTAAATATTAATAGTTTTTTATTTTATATATCCATTTTGTACATATTTAGTTTCAGTTACTATGAAAAAGCAATTTTTATCAATGAAATAAGCTATGCCTCTAAGTTGTTTTAGACTTTTATTTTTAATTTCTATAAATAACATGTACTTTTCTTCTTCATTTTTCCCATTTACATTTATTACTGAAACGCCATATCCATTTTCTCTTATTGCATTAACTAAGTTATATTTTGTTGTGATAATTTGAATGCTTAGGGTTCCTTCTATAAAGTACTTTGATAATATAGAGCCTATATAAGTTCCTGTTGCGAAACCTAAAGAGTATGAAATGGCAATCCAAATGCTTTCAACGTCTGTATTAAGTGCCTCTCTTACAATTAAAAACCACACAAAAACTTCAATAAAACCGATTACACTTGCATAAAAAGCTTTACCTTTAACAGTAATGATAGTTCTGAAAGTTCCTAGGGATACGTCTATTATTCTTACAAAGAATATTTTTAAACAGAGTAGAAATATACCGGTATTCATTTTATCACCATTTATATTATAGGTAATATTTTTTTTATTATGTTTTAAAAAAAAGTAAAATGTACTATAATAATTAATGGTGATGATATGCAAGAGATAATAGATTCGTTTGTAAATAACATAGTTTCATATCTTCAAATTTTTGGGATCCCTTTTGGATGCTTTATAGTGATTTTAGAATCAATTATACCAGCCCTTCCATTGGGCGTTTTTATTGCATTTAATATGATGGCTTTTGGCACTGTTATAGGATTTATAATATCGTGGCTTTCTACAATTTTAGGTTGTTTATTATCGTATTGGTTTTTTAAACGATTTGTTGGTAGAAAATTAGAAAATAGGATAAATACTCATCCAAAAATAAAAAAGATTATACTTGCGATAAAAAATATTAGTCTTAGCAATTTAGTTCTTATAGTTGCGCTTCCTTTTTCTCCAGCATTTTTAATAAATATAGCGTGTGGTCTATCTAAGACAGATATTAAAAAATTTTTAACTGCTATAGTGATAGGAAAGCTTTCTATTATATATTTTTGGGGATTTATATCTAAAAGTTTGCTTGAAAGCATCACGGATATTAAAACACTGATAACAGTATTAATCCTGTTAATATTAAGTTATGCAATCTCTAAATTAATAAATAAAAAGTTAAAAATAGAGTGATTACAAATCATTCTTTTTCTTTTCAAGATATAAATATAAGTGTTATAATATATTATATAATACATATAAGGAGTAAGGAGGTAAAATGTTAGAATATATTATTATAGTATTATTAGTGATTTTGATTATAATAAGTATAATTATTTTACTGAAAAGTGGAACTAATCAAAATAATGAAGCTAATATGACAGAAAGACTTGGAAGATTTGAAGTAAATATAAATAAAGAGATAAATGATTTTAAAAACGATCTAAATAAAGGCTTAAATGAAGATTTTGAAAATTTAAATCAAAAGATTGAATCTAGACTTAACGTAATAAATGATAGGGTAAATGAAAGGTTAGATCAAAACTTTGAAAAAACTAATAAAACATTTACTAATGTATTAGAAAGACTTAGCAAAATAGATGAGGCTCAAAAAAAGATAGATAGTTTATCTAATGACATAGTATCTCTTCAAGGCATTTTAACTGATAAAAAGAGTAGAGGAATCTTTGGAGAAGTTAATTTAAAACATATTTTAGTAAGTGTTTTTGGAGAACGCAATGATAAGATTTATTCATTACAACATTCTCTTCCTAATGGAACAATCGCTGATTGCGTTTTGTTTGCACCAGAGCCACTTGGAACCATTGCAATAGATTCAAAGTTCCCTCTAGAAAATTATAGAATGATGGTTGATAAAAAACTACCACAAGAAATAAGGGAACGCTATGAAAAACAATTTAAGAGTGATGTTAAAAAACATATAGATGCAATAAGCAGTAAGTACATAATTGATGGTGTAACTTCAGATCAAGCAATAATGTTTCTCCCTGCAGAAGCAATTTTCGCAGAAATTAATGCATATCATTCTGATATAATAGAATATGCTTATAAAAAGAGAGTTTGGATAACATCTCCTACAACGCTTATATCGACTCTAACTGTTATTCAGATGATTATAAAAAATATAGAAAGAGATAAATATACTTCGATTATACATGAAGAATTAAATAAATTGGGAGTAGAATTTTCTAGATATAAAGAACGCTGGGATAAGCTTGCTAAAAGCATTCAAACTGTTAATAAAGATGTTGAGAACGTTTATATTACAACGGAAAAAATATCTAAGAAATTTGATATAATAAGCGGAGTAGAAATGGATAAAATAAATAGTGAAGGAGAGGAGAAAAAATAAATGAATAACCTGTTTTCTAAAGTTTTTCTTTGGTTGGCTGCAGGACTTTTTATTTCTTTTGGGGTTGCGTTCTATGTTTCAACTAATGAAAATCTAGTTTATAATATATTTACTAAATATTATATTTGGATAATTATATTAGAACTTGTATTGGCTTTTGTTTTAAGTCTATGTATTACTAAATTATCGAAAGCAATGACAATTGTCTTGTATATTGGGTATTCAGCTGTAACAGGATTAACACTTTCTTCCGTTTTTCTAGCATATGAATTATCCTCAATTATAATGATTTTTCTGGTGACATCAATTATATTTGCTTTATTATCAGTATATGGATACATAACGAAAAAAGATGTTAGTAAAATTGGTCCGATACTTTTCTTTGGATTGATAGGAATAATTATTGTTACTATACTTAATATATTTGTATTTAAAAGTAGTTCATTTGATACATGGATAAGTATTATAAGTATAATTATTTTCTTGGGATTTGTTGTATATGATATTAATCTAATAAAAAGAAGAATGTATGATATAGATGACGATAAACTAGCGGTATATGGGGCGTTTCAATTATATCTTGACTTTGTTAATATTTTCTTAGATCTATTAAGGTTGTTTGGGGAATCAAATGATTGATTTCCTTTTATTATGAATAAAAAAAATATATAAATGCATAATATTATTAGTAATCAAAACATAAATTTCATTAGGTGGACTAATATGATTAGAACTTTCCTTTTTTTACTTGGATTTGGATTTACAGTAATAGGATTCATGTATATAGTTGCATACTTAAATTTACTTACTATGGGATATACATTTATGGAATATTTAATGTTTATTTTTAAGAGATTAGAATGCCTTTTGGGGTTGGTAGGTTTAATAATTGTAACTGTTACTATTTTTTGTAAAGGAGATAATGATAATGCTATACATATATGATATTTTACTTAATTGGTGCAAAGATAAGTTATATGATTTCTTTGAATGGGAAAAAACCGACAAGTTAGATCATATAAAAAAGATACCTCTATTTAGGGTAGAAAGAGGAATTGTTAATAAGTTTATAAATAAAAACATTAAGATAAGTGAATCTTTTGTATCTCGAGTATATAATTTAACAGAGGTATATACTTCTAAAAAAGTAGATAAAGTTCCATATGCATTTTTACTAACAGATGGTCTTATGGTATTAGCAATTAAAACCGATAAGCAGGGACTAGTAAAGTATAGAAGCAAATTAATAATTGATGAAGAAGAAGAAATATTGTGCCTTTCTAATAAGCTAGATAAAGTAAATATAGATTATATCGAAAAAGGATATATATATAAAGATGATTTTTCTACAAGACAAGAACGTTGTATAAGAGAATTTTTGTTAAAGGAAGTAGAAAATAGTTATAATAATAAAGATTATGAAAAATTAAAATATTTATATACAGAATATTCGGGTAGTTCAAAGGAGGATATGGAGGTAATTTATAAGGAACTTACCAATAGCATAAATTTAGAAATAAATGAAAGTCATCATAAGTTGTATAGTTTACTACAATTAATAACTAATAAGAACTAGCTTGGCAACAAGCTTTTTTTTTGTTATAATTAATTAGAATAGGGAGGGTGGTAAGATGAATAATAAAAAAGCATTCACCTTAGTAGAACTTATAGCTACAATTACAATTTTAGGAGTAATTCTTTTAATAGCGGTGCCCTCATATAATAAATATGTAGAAAAGACTAGAAATAAGCTTATAGAATCTTATGAAAAAAGTGCTGAAGATGCTGCCAAAGCATTTGTTACGGATTGTATTGCAAAAAATGTATGCAGTGATGGAGAAAATTTGAGCAATTATATAACAAATCGAGAAATCGGGTTAAAAACTTTACAGGATTTGGGTTTTCTAAAAGAAGATGCAGCCTTAGAAAAAAAGATAAACATAAGTATTGAAAACTCCTGTGTTAGAATAAAGACTTTGGACGAATCTTCTGAAACTTATAGCGATTTATATCAATATACTGTGTTTTTGAAAGATGAGAGTGGTGCAAAGATTTCTGTTTCCAACAAAGAAACAAATTCTACTACTCCTGGAGAAAATGAACAAGATACCCCTGAGGATTCTTCTGGTTTGATTTTAAAAAATGAGAAAAACGAACAAATAAGCGGAACAATAGATGCTGGAGCAAATGAAAGTTACACTATATATATTTTAAATTATTCTAAATTTGGAAATTTAAAGCTAAATGATAAAGAACCACAAAATGCTTGTAGAGCATCGGCCTCTGGTAGTGTAGGATGCAATATTGATTTACAAGACGGCGACAATATTGTAACTATCAAAGATGGAGAAACTGAAAAAAGTCTTACCATAAAAACTGATATTAAAAATCCTGAAATTGCATTATCTGAAATAGGCACTGAATATACAAACAAAATTAATTTTGCTGTAACTTTGAGTGATACTCAAAAATTAGGTCCATATAAAGTAGAACCTAATATATGTCAAGAAAGCTCTAAAACTGATTCTATAATAGAACTAGAGTGTAGTATAACTAAAAATGGCACTTATACAGTTAGTGTTGAAGATTCGGTGGGACATGTTACAAATAAGGAGATAATAATAAAAAATATAACAAGCGAAAAGCCTTCTATTGTTTTTAGTCCTAATTCTGGATCTTTGGGAAAATCAGGCAGTATAAATATAGGATATTCATCTGGGCTAGTAGACGGAAACTATATAGGTTTTGTATCAAATTATAGTGTTGCTTATGATTTGTTAGACGTTAACAATAATGTTGTTAGTAGTGGTGCTTTTACTGCTAAAGAAGCTGGTAGTGGCAGTCTTACTATAGATGTTGGAAATGATGATTGTAATGGTTCTGCTTGTACAGGAACTTATAAATTAAAAATTAGTGAAATTACAAATAAAGCGGGAAATAAAATTACTAATGTAGAATCTGGTCAATTTAAAATAGATAACACACCGCCAAAAGCAGCAAATATAACAAAACAAGGAAGTAAGGTAACAGATGTTTCTTGTGGCGAGATTGATTCATCAACAGGTAATAGAACATGTCAGGTAAACTTTAATGGTGGATTACTTGGAGCACCTGTTAAAGCAGAATTAAATTTTGAAGTAGAAGATATTGGATATAGTGGTGCTGAAAAAGTTTATTATAGAACTGATACAACTAGTGATTTCCAAGAAACAACAATTGATCAAATAAATGAAATGGAACATAAAGACTTTGCTGGAAATACTCTTAATTTATATCTAGAAGTGGTTTTTGCTGATGCTGCAGGTAACATTGATTTTACTACTGATGCTGCAGGTAACATTGATTTTACTAGAAACATTTTAAAGATTAATTTCGTAAAGAATTAGCTATAATAAGGAGAAATATATGAAAAACAAGAAACTAGTTTATTATATAATGATTGCAGTTGCTTTAGTTTTACTAATAGCGGGCTTTATTATACTTTTTGTCCCTTCAAAAGAGGTATCAAACAATATTTCTGAAACTTCAAAGGCTAAGTACAGTGTGGAAGCTGCAAGAATAATTCTTAGTAATACATATGAGATAGATGAAAAACAGTATTTTAATTATCTTGGTGAAGAGGGAGATAATTACATATTTGAA
>JAEDKN010000028.1 GCA_016295795.1 Bacilli bacterium | reverse complement strand
GTTAGCTGATAAATCATCGTTGAAATCATTTCAATATGTGCAAGTTCTTCTGTACCTATATCGGTAAGAAGAGCTTTACCTCTATTGTCAGGCATAGTATATCTTTGATTTAGATATCTTAAAGCTGCCCCCAACTCACCATTTGCTCCACCATATTGAGTAACTAAATATTTTGCCATTCTTAAATCTTTTTTCTTTATATCAACAGGATATTGTAACCTCTTTTGGTACATCCACATTACAATCCCCTCCTATCCCAAGGCCAAATTTGTTCTTCCCAGCCAAATGGAACTTGGTTTAACTCTGAACTATTAACGTTTAATGCATCATACTTTTTCTCATAATCTTCTAAAAGTCTATTATAATTGTTTCTAAAATTAGTATAGCTTCTCATCATGTTTGCATCATCTGGATAAACATCTAGATAAAGATTTGCTTCATGCATCGCAAAAGCCATCTGATTTAAATTAAGTAAAGCCTCCTCTTCTTCAGATTTTGGTATTAATTGTGCTGGCTGATAATTTTTATACCCTTGGTATAAATCTTTAAACATATTTCCCTTCATATATCCTTCATATGAGCCATATAACTGATTACTGGTACTAGTGTTACTATTAATATTATTAAAACTTGTATTTACATTTGAATTAATATTCATATTATCTAGACCCAAAGATTTTATAAACTCATCATAGTTCATACGATCATAACTATTAGGGTAATAATTATAATTATTTTTCATTTAACTTTCCTCCTAGTTTAATGTATGAATATATAAGCCTAATGGATGGGATTATGTCCAATCATATTGAATATTTTTTTATCAAATGATATAATTTGTTTTGGTGATACAAATGAAAAAGAATATTATAAGAATCGTTTTAACTGTTGTCATAGCCTTTTTGGTGTTTTATATAACATTACCGGCAATAAACATTCATAGTTTGGGATTTTGGGCTTTTCTATTTTTTATATTTTTTGTATTCTGGATTACTGGAATATTAGATTTTCATGTTAATAATCGAATAAGAGTTGATAAAAAAATGTTTTATGCTCTTTTAGGTGTAGGTGGAGTTTTCCTAATCTTAATGATAATCAACATAATAAATAGTCCAATTTTTAATGCAAAAAGCTATTATAAGAGAATTTCAATAGAAGAAGATACTAACTTTCTAGAAGATGTTAAACAGGTAAATTTCGATTCATTACCTTTGCTTGATAAGGAATCAAGTCAAAAATTGGGTGATAGAGTTATGGGTGGAATGAAAGAACTTGTTTCACAATTTGAGGTGTCTGATTTATATACCCAAATTAATTATAAAAATGAAATAGTCAGAGTAACACCACTAGAATATGCCAACGCATTAAAATGGTTCACTAATCATAAGGAAGGTACAAAAGGATATATAACTGTTAATTCAGTAGATGGAGAAGCAAAATTAGTCAAACTTGAAAAAGGTATGAAATATATTCCCAGCGCATTATTTAATGAAAATTTATATAGATATTTAAGATTTAAATATCCAACCGAGATATTCGGTCAAGAAAATTTCGAACTAGATAATGAAGGCAATCCATACTGGATTATTCCTACTATAAAATATACCGGCATTGGTTTAAAAAGAGAAATTAGTGGTGCGATCATCTTAAATCCAGCAACTGGAAAATCAAAAAAATATGATGTATCGGATATTCCTACTTGGGTAGATCATGTATATTCTCCAAATCTAATAATCGAACAAGTCGATGATTGGGGACAATATAAAAACGGATTCTTCAATTCAATATTTAGTCAAAAAAATGTTGTCTCTACTACAGAAGGTTACAACTATTTATTAATGGATGATGATGTTTACTTATATACTGGTATAACTTCAGTTAATAATGATGAGTCTAATTTAGGGTTTATCTTAACAAATATGAGAACTAAAGAAACAAAGTTTTATGAAGTTCCGGGTGCTGAAGAATATTCTGCAATGGATAGTGCCGAAGGTGCTGTTCAACAAATGAAATATAAATCGACTTTCCCACTGTTAATAAATCTAAATAATAAACCAACTTATTTGATGAGTCTAAAAGATAATGCTGGTCTTGTTAAGATGTATGCTTTTGTTGATGTTGCAGATTATCAAAAAGTAGTTGTAACAGATTCTTCAAAGGGAATTAAAAAAGCTGCTGAAAACTACTTAAATGGAAGCCTGGTAGAAGTTGACGAATCTACTCTTCAAACAAAAGAAATAAAGATTAAAACAATAGAAAATTATGTGATAGAAGGAACAACTTATTTCTATATAACAGATGATGATAATAAAAAGTATAAAGTTTCTATAAAAACAGATGAAAATCTTCCATTTATAAATCCAGGAGACAAATTAAAAATAGGTTATTCAAAAGAAAATAACATCACAGAGATTTCAAAAATAATATATAAATAAAGAGAAATTCACTTCTCTTTTTTTAATACATTATTTCTATTTTTTCCGGATCACTTCTTAATATTTCTTTTATAAAAATTGACTCACTAAATCTTTTTGTCATTAAATAAACATTATTTTTAGTTCTAGTTAAAGCAACATAAAAAAGTCTTCTCTCCTCATCATATAAATAATTCTTACTTTTAGATACAAATCTTAAAATTTTATCATCCTCTATTTTGTTTGGAATCCCATATTTTGAATCAACTACATTCAAGATAATTACGTTTTCTTCTTCTAATCCTTTCGACCGATGTATAGTTAAGTATCTGATCTTTTTACCTTGATTATTTTCATAAATTAAGTTTTCACCATCAAATAAAAAATTATTATCAATATATTCAAAAATATCATTATTATTTCTACCTAAAATCATTATGTTACCACATATATCTTGGATTAATTTTTTTAATGACATATCATAACAAATCTTAATTGGTCTAAATATCGTTTTATTTGATTTTAATTTTTTTATGATCTGATTTTTATTTTTCATAACAAAGTTCCCTGCAACATCTATTAATTCCATACTATTACGATAGGTATTTTGAAGTTTCAATATTTTAGCGTTTTCAAAGCATTCTCCAAAAGAGGTAAAAATATCCAAATCACTTCCAGTAAAACGATATATGGACTGGAAGTCATCACCTACCGCAATAAACTTGGCCTTAGTTTTTTCTAAAATAGATTTGATAAGTAAATATCTTATATAAGAAGTATCCTGGTATTCATCAATTATAATATATTTATAATTCTTAACAAAGCCCCCATTTTCAATGATTTTTCTCGATTCAATAAGCATATCATCAAAATCAACACTACCACTACTTCTTAATTCGTTTTCGTATATTAAATAAATATTAAGAGCCAACGACAAAAAATTTCTTTCTTTTCTAGAAAAACTACATTTTTTAAATAAAATAAATGAATCAATATAATAATTATTAGTCTTTAACAACTTTAAGAACTTAATAATTAGCCTTTTCAATGAATTAATGCGATTATACTCTTCATTAATAAATCTCTTATATCGCTTTTCTACATCAAAATAAAGAAAAATATTAAAGTAAGAAAGAACTTTTTTCATAAGAATATTGCTTTCAAATATAATTCCTAATAGAAATTCTTCAACAACATAATCCAAATAATCAGACTTAGAAATATTAAGATTTTTTTCATTATCTTTAAGGATATGAAGCCCTAATTTGTGGAAAGTCATAACATCAATTTTATCATTTCCAAGTTTTTCTTTAAGACTATCAGTAGCAGCATTTGTAAATGAGAGACAAAGTATTTCTTCTGGTTTAACTAACAAATCATTAATTAGGTACCTAATTTTTCCAACTATAGTCAAAGTTTTTCCGCTTCCTGCTCCAGCAATAACCAAAAGGTTATTATCAGAATTTAGTACTACTTCTGTTTGCTCACTATCTAAAACATATTCATCAACAACAAATTTCTCCATACAAATATTATTATATAAATATATATTTTTTCCTAAAAAAGACTTAGGATTTTTTGTTAATTGATTTATCCCAAGTCCAATTTCTAATTTCTTCTAAATCTTGCCCATACTCTCTTATATATTCATTATGTTCAATTAATTTATCTCTACACCACTGATTAAGTCTTGAGCCTCTATTTCCAAGTTTAGGTAGATACTTTAATGCATCTATTACCAAATGAAACCTATCTATCTCGTTTTGAACTCTCATATCAAATGGTGTTGTAATAGTTCCCTCTTCTTTATAACCATGAACATGTAAATCTTTATTTGTTCTCTTATAAGTCAACTGATGAATTAATGATGGATATCCATGAAAGGCGAAAATAATAGGCTTGTCTTTAGTAAATATTGCATCATAATCTTGATTGCTCAATCCATGTGGATGTTCAACGTTAGATTGTAATCTCATTAAATCCACAACATTGACCACTCTTATTTTAATATCATCAAAATTGTTCCTTAATATTGAAGTGGCAGCCAAAACTTCAAGAGTTGGAGTATCTCCACAACAGGCTAATACTATATCGGGTTCAGTATTCTGATCATTACTTGCAAAATTCCAAATACCTACTCCCTTTTCACAATGTTTTATTGCTTCTTCCATACTCAACCATTGTGGCCTAGGATGTTTAGATGCTATTATAACATTAATATAATTCTTTGTCTTTATACAATGATCAAAACAGGATAATAGACAGTTTGTATCAGGTGGTAAATACATCCTAACAATATCTGCTTTTTTAGTAACCAAATGATTCAAGAACCCAGGATCCTGATGTGTAAATCCATTATGATCTTGTTGCCAAACATGTGAAGATAAGAGATAATTTAAAGAAGCAATTTCACTTCTCCAAGGCAGATCTTTAGTTACTTTTAACCATTTAGCATGTTGACTTGTCATGGAATCAACTATTCTAATAAAAGCTTCATAACTATGCATAAAACCGTGTCTTCCTGTTAACAAATATCCTTCTAGCATTCCTTCACAAAAATGTTCTGATAAATAAGAATCAATGATTCTACCATCATGTGATAAAAATTCATCATCTTTAAACAAATTGGCTTGCCAACTTCTTTTTTCTTCTTCAAAAACATAATTAAGTCTATTAGAAAGTGCTTCGTCCGGTCCAAAAATCCTAAAATTTTTGTTATCTTTATTTAATTTTATAATATCTCTAATATACTTTCCAAGTTCCATTGTATCTTGAGCAATAACATTTCCTGGTGTTTCGATATTAACAGCATACTTTTTAAAGTCAGGAAGTCTTAAATCTCTAAGAAGCATCCCTCCATTTGCAATTGGATTAGAACCCATTCTTCTAATACCTTTAGGTGCAAGTGATTTTAGTTCTTCTATTAATTTACCTTTTTTGTCGAATAATTCCTCAGGATGATAACCCTTTAACCATTCTTCTAAAAGTTTCAAACTTTCTTCTTTGTTTTCATCAACTGTAATAGGAACTTGATGTGCTCTAAAAGTATTTTCTATCTTTTTGCTTTCAAATTCTTTTGGACCCGTCCATCCTTTAGGTGATCTTAATATTATCATAGGCCATTTTACATTCTCAATTTCTTCTGTTAGTGCCCTTTCTTTGATCTCCTTTATTTCATTTATCACCATTTCCAAAACTTCTGCCATTCTCTCATGCATATATAATGGATCACTACCCTCAACATAATAAGGATGCCATCCCAATCCTTCAAAATATTTATTTAATTCATCTTTCGATATCCTAGCTAATACGGTTGGATTAGCAATTTTATAACCATTTAGATGAAGTATTGGTAAGACAACTCCATCACTCTTAGGATTTAAAAATTTATTTCCATGCCATGAAGTCGCTAGAGGTCCAGTTTCTGCTTCACCATCACCAACAACACAAGCAGCTATTAAGTCAGGATTATCTAAAACTGCACCAAATGCATGTGATAAGCTATATCCAAGTTCTCCACCTTCATTTATAGAACCAGGTGTTTCAGGAGCAACATGTGATGAAACTCCACCAGGAAAACTAAACTGCTTAAACAATTTTTTCATTCCCTCTTCATCTTCAGTAATATTAGGATAAACCTCACTATAACTACCCTCTAAATATGTATTCGCAACTAGAGCGTTTCCACCATGCCCCGGTCCAGATATATAAATCATGTTTAAATCATATTTATTGATTATTCTATTCAAATGAACATAGATAAAGTTTTGACCAGGCACAGTCCCCCAATGGCCAACAACATTACGCTTAACATCACTAAATTTTAATTTTCTTTTTAAAAGTGGATTATCTAGCAAATATAACTGCCCTACAGACAAATAATTAGCTGCCCTAAAATAAGCATCCATCCTATATAACATGTCATCTGATAACACTTTATCCATAACCAATCTCCTCTATTCTAATAAAATTATATAACAAAATTCAAAAGAACGGAAGACAATTTATTATCTTTATTTGTCTAAATGAACATCTAATTGTGGATAAGGAATAGATATTTTTGATTTATCAAAAGCTTTCTTAACTTGTTCTAATATTTCAAATCTTGCATTCCAATAATCATCTTTTCTAACCCACATTCTAAGTGTAAAAATTAGTGCACTATCTGCATGTTCTTTTAATCCAACAAACACTTCTTTGTCTTTTAATAAATATTCGCTTTCTTCCGCTACTTTATAAAGAACTTTTTTAACCTTATCAATATCTGTTGTATAATCAACAGAAAAATCCAAATCAAGTCTTCTATTTTTCATTGCAGTATAATTTACTATTACAGAATTGGACAATTCACCATTTGGCAATACAACAATCTTATTATCAATAGTAGTTAAAACAGTGTGAAAAACATTAATTTCTTTTACCGTACCAGAATCAGCATGAGTATCTATATAATCTCCAACTTTAAATGGCTTAAAAATCATAATCATAACCCCACCAGCAATGTTACTAAGTCCTCCCTGTAAAGCAAGACCTAATGCTAATCCAGCTGACCCAATAATAGCTACAATTGAGGTCATAGGTATTCCTAAAGTAGTAATTGCTATGATAGAAACAATTACTTTGAAAGTAATTCCTAAAATACTTGATATGAATGTCTGAGAACTTTTTTCTAATCTTTTAAATCCCCTACCGTTTTGAATTTTCTTCATTAAAAATCCAACCAATTTAAATCCTACAACTATAATAACGATAGAAAAGAACAATTTTCCCGCAAAAGAAACCAATCCATCCAATATGTTTTCAATAATCTTATCCATAATATATCACTCCATTCTCAATTATTGTATCACAAAAGATAAATTTAATATATTTATTTTAATATAAGAATATGTTACAATAATTTATATTAAAGAGGTGTATATGAAAAAGATATTTTTTTTAGCAGTTGGATTTTTTATTATGTTAAGCGGATGTACAAACGCAAAGGAAGAAAATTTGTTAAAAGCAAAATGGACACTAGAAGATTCTCTAAAGCCATCAATAGTTTTTGAAAGAAGCAAAGAAAATAACAATAATGGGATATTTTACATAGATAGTCAAATAAGTTATGAAGATTTTATAAAATATATTAAAACTCTTGAAGATGAAAGTTTTTCTATAGACTGGAGATATTCAGATACCGACTCTATTGAAAAAATAGAACAAGAATATTTAAAAAGAGATGAAAAAGACAATATATTTAGTGATGGATATGTAAATATAAGAATGTGCAGAGAAAAAACTAGTGAAAAAGAGGGAATATGTTTCTTTATGCAATGGGCTGATAAGGAAACATATAACAAATTAAATCCAGATTCCCCTACTTCATACAGTTTCAAATTAGAAACAGAGGATTTAGAAAATCAGGAATAAACATATGAAACTAATCATATGTTTTTTTGTATCGTATTTTTAGCACTCAGGTATTGACTTTGCTAAAAATAGGACTATAATTATATATGTACCCCACTAAGAGGTCTAAATATTAAATAAAATATAAGGAGACTAAAATATGAAAAAGAAACAATTTAAAGCTGAATCAAAAAAATTATTAAACTTGATGATTAATTCGATTTATACGAATAAAGATATTTTCTTAAGAGAATTAATTTCTAACGCAAGTGATGCGTTAGATAAGATTTCATTTAAATCACTTACTGACAAGAATCTAAAAATAAATAGAAAAGCCTTAGAAATAAATCTAGGTATAGATAAAGAAAAAAGAACTTTAACTATATCTGATAACGGTTGTGGAATGACTAAGGAAGAACTTGAACACAATTTAGGAACTATTGCTGAAAGTGGTTCAAATATCTTTAAAACAGAAAACCAAAGCAAAGATATTAGTATCATCGGTCAATTTGGTGTTGGATTTTACTCAGTATTTATGGTAGCCGATAAAGTTGAAGTTCATAGTAAACCTTATGAAAGCGAAAAGAGTTATGTTTGGTCTTCTTCTGGAGAAGATGGATATACTATAGATGAAAGCACTAAAAAAACAAATGGTACGGATATTATAATTACGATCAAACAAGATAGCGATGAATATAACTATAGTCAGTACTTAGAACAAAATAAGATAGAAGAGTTAATTAAAAAATATTCTAATTATATTCATTATCCAATAAAAATGGAAGTTACTCATAAACACTTAAAAGAAGGAAGCAAAGATGAGTATGAAGAACACAATGAAATTGAAACTTTAAATAATATGACTCCTATATGGAAAAAAGAAAAGAAAAACGTTAAAGAAGAAGATTATAATAATTTCTATACCTCTACTTATTACGATTACGAAAAACCGCTAAATATAATAAGATATAAAGCAGAAGGAACTTGCAGTTTCACTTCATTATTGTTTATTCCATCACATGCTCCATATGATCTATATTCTAAAGAATATAAAAAAGGACTTCAACTTTACTCTAATGGCGTATTGATAATGGATAAATGTGAAGATTTGCTTCCTGATTACTATTCGTTTGTAAAAGGTTTAGTTGATAGTGAAGACTTATCTTTAAATATATCAAGAGAAATACTACAACAAGATAGACAACTTAAAACAATTGCTAAAAATATTGAAAATAAGATTAACAAAGAACTTAAAAAGATGCTAGAAGAAGATAGGGAAAAATATGAAACATTCTTCAAAGAATTTGGAATGCAATTAAAAATTGGTATTTATAACACCTTTGGAATGGTAAAAAATGAGCTTCAGGATTTATTGTTATTCTACTCTTCAACAGAAAAAAAGATGGTTACTCTTAAAGAATATATATCTAGGTTAAAAGATAAACAAGAAAATATTTACTATGCAGTTGGCGAAAGCATTGACAAAATAGATCTAATGCCTCAAGTAGAAGAAGTAAAAGAAAAAGGATATGAAATCCTATATCTAACTGACTATGCTGATGAATTCGTAGTACAAGTATTGCAAAGTTATGAATCAAAAGCTTTCATGAATGTATCTAATGCAGATTTAAATCTAGAAGATGAAAAAGAAAAAGAAAAAATTGAAAAATTAAATGAAGACAATAAATCTTTATTGGACGAAATAAAAAACGTTTTAGGAGATAAAGTTAGCAAAGTTAAATTTACTAATGCACTTAAAAATCATCCAGTTTGTTTAACAACTGAGGGTGCTATCTCAACAGGTATGGAAAAAGTATTGAATGCTATGCCTAATGAACAAAAAATAAAGGCATCTGCTGTCCTATCAATTAATGCTAAACATCCAATCGCAGAAAAGATTCAAAAATTGTATAAAGAAAATTCTAAAGAAGTAGAAAAATATGCTAAAATTCTTTATGCCCAAGCAAGATTAATAGAAGGATTAACAATAGAAAATCCAAATGAGATAAGCGATCTTGTATGTGAAATATTGTCAAAATAAAAAGAGATTATCTCTTTTTATTTTTTGACTTAAACCAATCAATTATAGCTAATATGCAATCTATAATAATAGGTACTACAAAAACAAAATATTTGTAGCAGAAACGTTATAATTTATTGCTTTTGTATCAGTATAGCCATACACCTTAGCATTCGAACTCTTCTTACTAGTACTAGATGAAGGGTTACATTCATTTATGAATTATTTCTTTCTAAAGCTTTTAATCAAACCAATTAATACAGAAGCCAAAGCAACTCCTGATACAATTCCCAAGATAATTTCACAAGCTTCTACACAACTACTTAAAGCAAGAGTTTTATCCCCTATTACAAGATTTTGCATCATATAAAATATACTAGCACCAGGAACACTGGGAATTAAACCTGTTAATATAAAAATCGTTGCCGGTGCCTTAGAAACATATGCCATTAGTTCCGAATAAATCAAAGTAACAAATGCACAAATCAAAGAAGAAACAAATAAGGTTGAAGTAAAATAAAATGAAATCAAATAAGCCAAATAGTTAACAAATCCTCCAATCGCAATAAACACAAGCTTATTTTTGTTGGCATTAAATAATATCCCAAATCCCAAAGATCCAACAGCAGCGAACAATAATTTTATCATTTTATAGCACCTCCAATGGATAATGCTATACCAATCCCTCCAGCAATAACCAACGCTAAAAAGATCCCTTCTGTAAATCTAGAAATGCCAGATACAGTATCGCCTTTAAAAATATCGTTTATTGAAATAAAAGTTGATAAACCTGGTATAAGTAACATAATATCCCCAATTATTATCTTGTCTAGATTTGTACCTATACCTATACTAGTGATAATAACTGCACAAATTCCTATTAGAAAACTACTAAAGAAATTATATATAAAATTATTTAGACTGCTTTTCTTTATTTTCAAATCACTAAAAAATAATACAAGAGCTATCACTAAGGATACAATCGAATCTATAAACGTACCACCAAAAAACAATGTGAAAGAAGAAGAAGCCAGCATCATACCAATAGCTGTAAAACACTTATTTGAAGATTTTTTATAGCTCTCTATGTTGTTTAAAACTTCTTTTCTGCTAATATTATTACTACAAATTTTTCTAGATAAATCATTAAGGTTTTCTAATTCCAATAGATCAATATTTCTATATTTAATTCTTCTTGTTTCAGTAATAGAATTTTCGCCATTACTAATCGTAGCAATTATTATTGAATTTAACACAAAAACTTCATTGGATTTCAAACTATATCCAGTAATTATTCTCTCAATAGTATCCTCCACTCTAGAAATTTCTGCGCCACATTTTAACATTCTCTCCCCTATATCTAGAGAAAGGCTAAGAACTTCATTTAATGCAATATTCATTACAACCTCCATAAAGAAAAAAGTCATTAAAAGACTCTTATAAATTATTTAATATCAATACCACCAAATATACAAGTATAGTTTATATATATAGTTTTGGATTCACCCTCTGTTTTATGTTTTACTTTATCTTCAGTTCCTCCAAAAATAGCTGTTCCTGATGCTTTAACGTCTACTCCTTCAGGCACTTTAATATCAATGCCACCAAATATCGATATTGCATCTATAATAACATCTTGGTCTATTTTTGCTTTTGTTAGATCTAAATCCACTCCACCAAAAATAGCAACACAAGTCCCACGATTAAAATCATAATTTATTTTTTCATCACAACCACCAAGTATTCCAATAAAATTTGGATTCTCTTTACTCGACTTGTTCTTTTTTACAGGTAGATTTACATTTTTTACCTTGCTTTTAAAAATTAACGAAAGCCCAATTATAATTAACACAACAGGAAAAATCAACTTCCAAATAAAACTCCACATAATTAATTCCTGACAAGCAAATAATAAAATTATTCCAAACAATAATATCAATAACGATGTAATAATATCTTTACCCTCAAAAATATTAATGATTGCAGGAATTATTATAAATAATGTCCACCATCCATCAAAAAACACATTTATATTCCATATATCAAAGTTGTTTCCTAAAAAAATAACAGCTACAAAAATAATAATTATTCCTACAATTATCGAACGTTTATCTTTAAACATAATCAAAACTCCTTTTACTTAATTATATAATAAATATTATCAAAAGTATAATTACTTTTACTTAATTGCCTTTTATTTTCTAAACTTTACTTAATTTTGACATTATATAATTATTATTCCTTCAAATATAAAATCTTTAATTAAAAGCAAGTTCAACTTCTATAGCTTCATCTTTTATCGCTATATATAAAAATAGAAAACCACTTATAGCAATTAATAATGATGCAACAAAAGATATAAAAGTTAAATTCTTCTTGTTATCTGAATCGAACGGTTTGATTTTTTTTAGATCGCTAAAAGAATCTTTTAAGAAATAGAGATAAACAACAATTAATATAGAAAATATAAGTATCAGCATTTTTCTATAATCTTCTTTGTACTTTAAATCATTATAAATAAAATATTTCCTTTCTAAATGATTGGAATACCAGCTCATAATAATTATACCAATATATATAATCCATATAAAATCTTCATTTTTTAATTGTTTTAATTTCTGCGATAATTCATCATAACTCATATTAAATTTTATGAAAGAATCAAACAATAATTACTTTCATAAACAAGTGTAACTTTGTATTTACACTCTTTTTCCAAAAACGGACTTGATTACTCCAAAAGTTGAATCAATTTTTAGTAATCACTAAAACGAACTTTCATCTATTAAAGGAATTATGTCTATAGCAGGCTCTTCATATGGATGAACCTCTCTTAATTTTGATATCACCTCTTTGACCTTGTCAATATCGCATACAACTTCTAATTTTTCTTCTTCTACAAATTCTAATTTGTTATTTTCTCCAATATATGGTTTGGCATTATCATTAGGCATGAAAGTCCCTATACATTTTGTAGACATTGAACAATAAGTATAATTACCAATAACCCCAGCACCACAAGCACAGACTACCTTTCTAACTTCTCCAATACTTTCTAATGGCACTGTTACAGCTATTTTTACTTGTTTAATATTTATATTCATTTAGATTTTTCCTCCATCTTTTACTATCTTTATTCTATAATTTTTATCTTATATTTATTTTATCATAATTTTAGTTTATTGTTTACAAATTCAATTTCTATTTATTAAAGAATATCAATCAACTATTTTTATACACATAAAAAAGGTTAAATAAATTAACCTTTT
>JAEDKN010000027.1 GCA_016295795.1 Bacilli bacterium | reverse complement strand
TTTTTATTTCCTTGGTCCCATATGTTTCACATGTGAAGATTTCAATCGATTTTTGTAAACAGCAAATCAAGAGCTGATTCGTGTATCTCGAAACCGGTTCCATGATCATATGTTTTTCCTTGCCACTTTCCTGATTTATAGTAATTAATTTTGAAATTTATTCTTATATATCCCATTTCGATTAATTTTAGGAATTCATTAAATCCTTTCAATTTGTATAATCTTACATCATCATATGAAAAATATTTTTCTCCGTTATTAACATATTTATCAGCTTTAATGTAGCACAAAAAATTCAACTTATTTTCTAATCTTTTTTTCAATTCTTCCAAGTTCCATCTACACTTATCATCCAATATTTCTAAATATGGTGATAATATTAAAAGTTTTATCTCATTTGTTTGATAATCAATTTTAATTGTTGCTAATCTATTGCCACCTATTTGTACTAATCTATTACAATAAACAGCTATATTAAATATTTTGTATGCTGTTTTATTTTTTTTATTGAAATATCCATATTTTTCTTTAATGCGTAATATTTCTTGGTTTTTTCCTATCGGCCCACAATTAAATAACGTTATATATTTATAAATGTTGCCTTTTCCTTTTGATTTTATTTCAATTCCATAAAAATCTGGTTCGCTTTTTCTATCTGGTTTTTTACCAAGTGCTTTTTCTAGTGTCATTCCAACATTTTGGCTTCCTTCAAATGTGCCTAATATTGGTCCTTTATTATTGATTTTTTTAATTTCTTGTTTTATGTCTATCAAATTATTACCTCCTTATATTATAATTCTAACTCGCAAAAATTTATTTTCTTAAATTTAGTTAAAAAAAGTGAATATGTATTCTTTGTTATTTTATAAAAGTTGATATTTATGAATTATATTGCTTTTTATATCAGTACTATATTAATAATTCATGGTTTCGAAAATTTAACTAATATGTTATAATTACAGATGTGAGATTTTCAAAATAAAATTTTTAATAAATTGTAATATAAAAAGTTTTAGTACATAGGGGATGTAAATATGATAAATCAAATATTAAGTCAAATTTTAAAAGAAAAGGGAATAGGAAATTTAACAATTACTAAGTCTGATAGGCCAGATTTATGTGATTATCAATCAAATGATGTTTTCAAAATAAGTAAGGAACTTGGAAAAGCACCTCAAGAAGTAGGAAAAAACATCTGTGAAAGGATAAATTTGCTTGATAATTTCGATAAATATTTTGAAAAAGTAGAATTCATTTCTCCGGGTTTTTTAAACATAAAGGTTAATGATGATTTCATTAATAAAGAAATTACTAAAATGAAAGAAAATAAAAAATTCAATGTAAAAATGCCAGAAAAGAAAGAAGTTTTTGTAGTTGATTATTGTGGAGCTAATGTTGCGAAGCCTCTTCATGTTGGTCATATGAGAACTACGATAGTGGGTGAAAGTGTGGCGCGTATTATAAGATTTCTAGATCATAAAACAATATGCGATGTTCACTTGGGTGATTATGGGCTTCAAATTGGACAGGTAATTTATGCGATATTGAGGGATAAAAAGCAAATTGAAGATATAGATATAAAATATTTAGATAAGGTGTATCCAGAGGTAAGTGCACTATGCAAGAATGATGAAATTGTAAGAGAAGAGTGTTCGAAAATTACAAAAGAGCTTCAAGAAGGAAACGATAGATATAGAGAACTTTGGAAAAAAATATTAGAAGTAAGTGTTTCAGATATAAAGAAAAATTGTGATTATTTGGGGGCACACTTTGATTATTGGTATGGAGAAAGTGATGCATATTCATATTTACCGGAGGTGGAAAAATTATTAGTTGATAAAAGGTTATTGGTTGAGAGTCAAGGAGCTTTAGTGGTTAATGTATCAAAAGAAAACGATAAGAAAGAAATTCCACCACTTCTTTTCAAAAAAAGCAATGGAGCATATTTATATGCTTCTACTGATCTTGCTTGTTTATTACAAAGAAAGAAAGATTTTAATCCAGATCATATATTATATGTAACGGATTTAAGACAAGCTCTTCATTTTGAGCAGGTTTTTCGTACGGCAGATTTGTGTGGACTTTTCCCAAAAGATTCTTTAGAACATTTAGGTTATGGAACAGTAAATGGAATGGATGGGAAACCATTTAAAACCAGAGATGGTAAGGCTCCAAAACTGGAAAATTTGTTTAATGAAATAAAAGATATATTTATATCCAAAAAGGAAGAAAACAGAAATTTATCTGATGAAGATTTAGATAAAATTGTAAATTCAATTCTTAAATATGGTGATTTGCAAAATTCTAAGGAAAAAGATTATATATTTAACATTGAAAAATTTTCGGATACTGTAGGAAAAACGGGGCCATATATTTTATACACTTATCTTAGAGTCAATAAAGTTATAAAAGATAATAATTATGAATCTTCTGTTTTGAGTAATAAGATTTATAATGATATAGATAGAAACCTAAGAATGAAAATTTTAGATTTTGAAGATTATTTGTATTTGGCATTTAATAACAGAAATCCATTTTATTTGGCTGATTATGTTTATGATTTGTGTTTGTTGGTAAATAATTTTTATCAAAATAACAATATTTCTAATCTCTCAGATATGCAACAGAAAAGCGATTGGTTGTATGTTTTGGAATTGGCTAAAATGATTATTAAACAGGTTTTAGAATTGTTAGTTATAGATATTCCTAGCAAAATGTAAGAAAAACGATATCTTATAAATGAGTATTCTATTTTTGATTACTCGATTGAAGATATCGTTTTATACTTTATCAAAATAAGTTATTTTTCTTTCCATAACGTCAGCTTCTATTGCATCTCTTAGTAACTTTCTTACTTTTTCTCCGTTCCTTATATTTTTGATGTATATGTATTTTCCGGCACGTTCGGAAGCACTTTTACTATCTACTAATACTCTTACTGTTGAAATTCCTAGTGCTCTTTGATAAATATTCTCTATTAAGTCAGGATCTTTTAATAAATATAATTCGCAAGAATTGAGTTTTCTTCTAAAAAAACCTTTAATTATTATTAATTCATCCTGAGTTATTTGATAAGTGGTAAAGTTTAAATTAAACTTTGTCAGAATTTGTTGAAATAATCCTGCTGGTTTATCTTCCCAAATTATTTCAAAGTCAACATCGTGAATATTTTTTACGTCAATTTTTTTACTATTTTCCATAAAAAGACCTCCATGAGAAAATTATAACATAATAAATAATAAATTTATATGTTTTAAGTAGAAAAAAAAGCCAAAGTATGATATCTTTATTTATAATACGGAGGTAATAATATGATAAATGAGTGGAAAAATTTTAAAGAAGGAGAATGGTATTATAGAGTATCGGTTGATAACTTTATTAAGCTAAATCATATTCCATATGATGGAGATGAATCTTTTCTTGAAGGAAAAACAGATAAAACTAGTAAAGTTTGGGATAAATGCACTGATCTATTGAAAAAAGAATTAGAACGAGGTGTTTTAGATATTGATATTGCTCATGTTTCTGGTATTAATAATTATGAAGCAGGTTATATAGATAAGGAAAATGAAGTAATAGTAGGCTTGCAGACGGATGAACCTTTAAAGCGAATAGTTAATCCGTTTGGTGGAATGAGAATGGTATATAATTCTTTGGAGGCTTATGGATATAAGTTGGATTCTAATATAGATAAGTATTTTAATATGTATCGAAAAACACATAATCAAGGAGTATTTGATGCTTATACTGAAGAAATGAGGGTTGCTAGAAAAGTTGGCCTTTTAACGGGCCTTCCTGATGCATATGGTAGAGGTCGTATAATAGGTGATTATAGAAGAATTGCGTTGTATGGAATTGATTGCCTTATTAATGAAAAAAAGAAGGATTTAAAAAGACTTGTAGGAGATATGACTGAGGAGTTAATAAGGTTGCGTGAGGAAGTTACAATGCAAATTAATGCTTTGGGTCAAATTAGAGAAATGGCGCTTAAGTATGGATATAATATTTCTAGACCTGCTAGTAATGCTAGAGAAGCTGTTCAGTGGTTATATTTTGGATATTTGGCAGCTATTAAAGAAAATAATGGTGCTGCCATGAGCCTTGGAAGGGTTGATGCTTTTTTAAATATATATATTGAAAGGGATTTGAAGGATGGTTTAATAAATGAAAAAGAGGCACAGGAACTGATCGATCAATTTATAATAAAGCTTAGACTTGCTAGGCATTTGAGGACTCCTGAGTATGATGAATTGTTTTCTGGGGATCCTACATGGGTTACTGCATCTATTGGTGGTATGGGTAATGATGGAAATACATTGGTTAATAAAACCTCTTATAGAATTCTCCATACTCTTGAGAATTTGGATCCGGCTCCTGAACCTAATATGACGGTTTTATGGAGTGAGAAGTTGCCTGATAAATTTAAGAAATATTGTGCAAAGTTGTCTATTCAAACAGATTCTATTCAATATGAAAATGATGATTTGATGCGTCCTTTATATGGCGATGATTATGGAATAGCTTGTTGTGTTTCGGCAATGAGAATTGGAAAGGATATGCAATTTTTTGGTGCACGTTGTAATTTAGTAAAATCTCTTCTTTATTCTATAAATGGTGGAATTGATGAAATGATGAATTTAAAAGTAATAGATGGGATAGATAAAAATACTGATGAGATTTTAAATTATGATTCTGTTAAGGAAAATTATTTTAAAGTTTTGGAGTATGTTGCAAAACTCTATTCTAATACTATGAATATAATTCATTTTATGCACGATAAATACGCTTATGAAGCTGGTCAAATGGCACTTCATGATACTAATGTTAACAGGTTAATGGCATATGGAGTTGCTGGTTTGTCGGTTGCTGTAGATTCTTTATCGGCAATAAAATATGCAACTGTTAAACCTATAAGAAATGAAGAGGGAATTGCTATTGATTTTGAAACAGTAGGGGATTTTCCTAAGTATGGCAATGATGATGATAGGGTTGATGAAATTGCTAAAGAAATATTAGATAAGTTTAGTAGTGAATTGAAAAAGCATAAATGTTATCGTGATGCAACGCCTACATTGTCAGTTTTGACTATTACTTCTAATGTTGTTTATGGCCAAAAAACAGGAGCTACTCCTGATGGTAGAAAGAAAGGGGCTCCATTCGCACCTGGTGCAAATCCTATGCATGGTAGGGATGAAAATGGTGCACTTGCTTCACTAAACTCTGTTGCTAAACTGGATTATGATAATTGTTGCCGTGATGGCATATCTAATACGTTTTCGATAATTCCTACTGCTTTGGGCGATAGTGATGAAAATAGAATAGATAATTTGATTAATTTAATGGATGGATATTTTTTTCAAGGAGCACATCATTTAAATGTTAATGTGTTGAACAGGGAAACATTAGTGGATGCTATGGAACATCCGGATAAATATCCGCTTTTGACTATAAGGGTTTCTGGATATGCTGTTAGATTTAATAGGCTTACAAGAGTTCAGCAAGAAGAAGTTATAAATAGAACTTTTCATGGTAATTTGTAATGAGAGCAAGTGTTAATTCTATAGAAACGTTTGGTCTTGTTGATGGCCCTGGGATAAGAACTGTAATATTTTTTAATGGATGCAGGTTAAGATGTAAGTATTGTCATAATCCTGAGATGTGGAATATGGCTGAGGGGAATTATACGGTTTGTGAATTAGTTGAGAAAATGAAGAGATTTAAACCTTATTATAAAGATATAGGTGGTGTAACATATTCTGGAGGAGAGCCGCTTTTACAAGTTGATTTTTTGATAGAATTATCGAAACAATTGAAAAAAGAAAATATAAATATAGCTCTTGATACTGCAGGATGTGGGATAGGTAAGTATGATAAGATTTTAGAACTTGTAGATTTGGTAATACTTGATATAAAACATGTTGATTTAAATGGTTATAAGGAATTGACTGGACAAGAAAAAACTGAATCTTTGAAGTTTATTGAAGCTCTTAATAATTCTAATAAGAAAGTATGGATAAGACAAGTGATAATACCTGATGTTAATGATACAGAGGAATATGTTAAAAAGTTGGCTGTGTTTTTAAAAGATATAAATAATATTGAGAAGATAGAATTTTTACCATATCATAAGATGGGCAGTGAAAAATATGAAAAACTGGGCATTTTAAATCAATATAAAGAAAAATTGGAAATGGATAAAGAGAAGTGTAATAAGCTTTACGATAAATTTATTAATTTGTATAAAAAGCTAAATGGTTAAAGCATTTGGCTTTTTAGATGGTTGATTTACTTTTATAATTAACTATGATAATATTGTTATGTGATATTCTCATGGGGAGGAATTAGAATGTTATTAGCGAATGATTGGAAAGATTATGAAATACTTGACGCTTCTAATGGCGAGAAGTTGGAACGTTGGAAAGATGTGGTTTTGCTTAGACCTGATCCTCAAATTATATGGGATAATGGTAACTTGAAAGATAAATATAGAAATATTGATGCTGTATATTATAGAAGTAATAAAGGCGGAGGATACTGGGAAAATCTAAAAAAACCACCAAAAGTGTGGAAGGTAAAGTATAGGGATTTAACATTTATGATAAAACAAATGGGTTTTAAGCATACAGGCTTGTTTCCGGAACAGGCAGTTAATTGGGACTTTATTATGGATAAAATAACAAAATCTAATAGGAATATAAAGCTATTGAATCTTTTTGGTTATACTGGTGCAGCTAGTGTTGCTGCTTTGAAGGCGGGTGCAAGTGTTGTACATGTTGATTCTTCACGTGGAATGGTAGATTGGTGTAAGGAAAATGTTAAAGCTAGTAATTTGGAAGATAAACCGATAAGATATCTAGTTGACGATGTATTGAAATTTGTACAACGTGAGATTAGACGTGGTAATAAATATGATGCAATAATTATGGATCCTCCTAGTTATGGTAGGGGAGCAAATGGCGAAATCTGGGATATCGAAAAAGATTTGTATAGGCTGGTTGAACTTTGTACTTTACTTTTGAGTGAAAATCCGATTTTCTTTATCATAAATACTTATACAACTGGTTTATCTAAAGAGGTGTTTACTAACATTTTAAAGATGACAGTTGGTAAAAAATATGATGGTAAAATTTATTCTGAGGAAATTTGCTTACCTATAAAAAATAGTGGTTTAGTACTTCCTTGTGGAATTTGTAGTAGGTATGAAAATAATGAGTAAGTTGAATGTTTTGTATGAAGATAACCATATAATCGTTGTTATAAAACCGCCGAATGTTCCAAGTCAGTCTGATATAAGCGGAGATAAAGACATGCTAACAATGGTTAAGGAATATGTTAAAGTAAAGTATAATAAGCCGGGTAACGTATATATTGGGCTTGTTCATAGGCTCGATAGACCTGTTAGTGGAATTATGGTTTTTGCGAGAAGTTCTAAAGCAGCCGCAAGACTTACTGAGCAAATTAAGACGCACGTATTTAAGAAAACATATTTAGCTATAGTGAATGGGTTGCTAGATGTTAAAGAAGGCACACTTGTAAACTATATTGTAAAGCAAAATGATAATAGCAGTAAAATAACTGTAAAGGGGAAAGGAAAGCTTGCTAAGCTAAGCTATACTGTTTTAGAAGAGAATAAAAGTAAAAAAATATCACTTGTTAAAATCAATCTAGAAACGGGAAGGCATCATCAAATAAGGGTACAATTCGCAAATATTGGGCATCCTCTATATGGGGATCAAAGATACGGAAAACAGGATAAAAATCAAATTGCACTTTATGCAACTAAATTAGAGTTTGTTCATCCTGTAAAGAAAGAGCCAATGATATTTGAACATAATCCACCCAATATTTTTCCTTGGGAAGTGTTTAAAAGTGTAAAGTAAAATAGAGAAGATGAAAATAATTGCTTTTTTCGTCTTTTTTTGTTATTATTGAAATAGGATAGAAGAGGGAGATGAATCATGTGAAGATTTTAGAATTCATGAGTTTTAATCCGAGTTGGTTTTTAACCTTACCAGGAATATTAATAACAAGTGGAGTAGTATTGTTGTTAATTGCTTTAATTTTGTTGATTACTTCGGGAAATAAGGAAGCTGAAAGTACTGAGAAAATACAGCAACCTCAAGTTGCTTCGGAAAATACTGTTGATGCGTTTGCTCAAGTTGCGGTACCAGAGGTTCCGTTACAAACTCAAGTTAATAATATACCTGTAACTAGTGTTCAACCTGAACAAGTTAATACTGTTTCAAATATTGCGAATAATGTTGATACGCTTGATATACCTCAAACAGCACCTGTTACTAGTAATGTAGAAACACAAAATATTGCAGAAGTTGATTCCATTCCAGTATCAAAAGTTCCTGAAATTGAAATTTTTGAGCCTGAGAAATCGGTAGCTACTGAACCTACTATTCCTTTGATGCAAGAGGTGGCTTCTGATGTTAATGCAACTCCAATAATTAATAGTATTCCAAACGTTACAGAAAGCATTTCTAATATTAATATAGAACCACAAAAGGTTTCTGAAGCAAAACCTACTGTATCTATTTATGGTGGAGTTAGTCCAACTGTGGATTTGTATAAAGCTGAACCGGCAACTACTAAACCTGTTATTTATGGAGGCGCTGATCCTTTGGAGAATACTGCGCCTATTCCAAAAGTTGAAAGTAGGATTGAACCTTCACCAATGCCAGCGCCTGCTAGCATAAATTCTGAAGTGAAATTAGTTGATCCTATTGCTACACCAGAGGTTATCGCACCTACTGCTATAGTAGATAATAGTGTGAATGATACAGTTGTTGATTCCTCATCGGTTTCTCCTTTAATAGACGAGTCTGTTTCGGAAAAGCCAATTGTATCTAACGAAATAGAAACACTAGATTTTTAGAACACTTGGTGTTCTTTTTTTATGCTTTTTTTTGTCGAAATTAGCACTCTTTGTTGACAAGTGCTAATTTTTGAGTATAATAGATACTGAGGTGATTTGTATGTATCAAGAAAAAGAAGAAAATGTACTTGAAAAGTACGGTAGAAATATCACGGAAGATGTTAAAAACGGGAAAATTGATCCTGTGATTGGTCGTGATGAAGAAATAAGAGGAATTACTAGAATTTTATCTAGAAAAACAAAAAATAATCCAGTTTTAATTGGTGAACCAGGTGTAGGTAAGACTGCAATAGTTGAAGGATTGGCTTTAAGAATGGTTAAAGGCGATGTTCCAAGTAGTTTGAAAAACAAAACTCTTTGGGAACTTGATATGGCTAGTTTGGTGGCTGGTGCTAAATATCGTGGTGAATTTGAAGAGAGATTAAAAAATGTTTTGAATGAAATTAAAAAAAGCGAAGGAAACATAATAATGTTTATAGATGAAATTCACATGATTGTAGGAACCGGTGCAGAAGGTGCTATGGATACTTCTAACATATTGAAGCCAATGCTTGCACGTGGTGAAATTCATGTAATAGGTGCAACAACATTAAATGAATATAGAAAATATATTGAAAAGGATGGAGCGCTAGAGAGACGTTTTCAAAAGATAAAAGTTTCAGAGCCAACTGTAGAAGATACTATTACAATTCTTAGGGGATTAAAAGAAAGATTTGAAATCCATCACGGAGTAACTATTCAAGATAGAGCGTTAGTATCCGCCGCAACTTTATCTAATCGTTATATAACAGATAGATTTTTACCGGATAAAGCAATAGATTTAGTAGACGAAGCGTGCGCTACTATTAGAGTTCAAATGGATTCTGTACCAACAGAACTTGATAAATTAACTAGAGATATTATGAGACTTCAAATAGAAAAAGAGGCTTTAAGGAAAGAAAAAGATGATATTTCTATTAAAAGATTGAAAGAAATAGAAGAAAAACTTGTAGATATGCAGTCTAAAGAAAAAGAACTTAAGGCTTCATGGGATAAGGAAAAAAATATAAATGATAATATAAAGGCTAAGAAAAAAGAAATAGAAAGAGCAAAATTCCTATTAGATCAAGCAGAAAATGATTATGATTTAGAGACTGCTGCGAAATTAAGACACGGAGAAATACCTAGATTAGAAAAAGAATTAAAAGAGTTATCAAACTTAGAAAAAAATAAGATTTTAAGTGATACTGTAACATCTAATGATATAGCAGAGGTTATTTCAAAATGGACTAATATTCCTGTTAGTAAGTTGATAAGTAGTGAAAAAGAAAAACTTTTGTCTTTAAAAGAAAATATGCAAAAAAGAGTTATTGGTCAAGATGAAGCGTTAACGCTTGTTAGTGACGCTATTATTAAGAGTAGAAGTGGTATAAAAGATCCAAATCGTCCGATAGGTTCGTTTATGTTTCTTGGACCAACTGGTGTTGGTAAGACTGAGGTTGCAAGAACTCTTGCATACGAACTTTTTGATGATGAAAAACATATGATTCGAATTGACATGAGTGAATATATGGAAAAATTTTCTGTATCTCGTTTGATTGGTTCTCCTCCAGGATATGTTGGATATGAAGAAGGGGGACAACTTACTGAAGCAGTAAGAAGAAATCCTTATAGTATAGTTTTATTTGATGAAATAGAAAAAGCTCATCCAGAGGTTTTAAACTTGTTACTTCAAATATTAGATGATGGTCGTGTTACTGATTCAAATGGTAGAACAGTAGACTTTAAAAATACTATTATAATTATGACATCTAATCTTGGTAGTGAGCATATTTTGGAAGGTAATAGCCAAAAGGTTATTGAAGAGGTAAAGAAACATTTTAGACCAGAATTTATAAACAGAATAGATGAAATAATAGTATTTAATCCACTTTCAAAAGAAGCAATCTCTAAAATTTTATCTAAACTTATCAAAGAAATAGAGGATAGATTAAAAGATGATAACATAAAATTAGAAATTACAGATGCCGCTAAAGATTATTTGGTGGAAAATGGATATGATGTTGTGTTTGGCGCAAGACCACTTAAGAGATTGGTAAGTAGAACAGTAGAAGTAATATTATCTAAAATGATAATCAATAATGAAATAAAACCAAATAACAAGTATTTAATTGATTACAAAAATGATGAAATAATCATAGAGAAGAACTAGTATTAGTTCTTTTTTTTAAATTTATTAATATACTTTAGTGTAGAAAGGAATGAGTAATATATATGGAAACACTTAAAGTATCCAGTAAATCTAATCCTAATAGTGTTGCGGGAGCTTTAGCTAATGTATTTAGAGAAAAAGGATCGGTTGAAATACAGGCAGTAGGTGCAGGTGCTCTAAATCAAGCTATAAAGGCAATCGCAATCGCAAGAGGATTTGTCGCACCAAGTGGAAAAAATTTAATATGTATACCAGCTTTTTCTGACATCACTATAGAAGGTGAAGAAAGAACAGCTATTAAATTAATAGTAGAAGCTAGATAGCTTCTTTTTTATAGTAATCTTGTTGATTTTTTTTAAATTAATGATACTATAAATCTATGGAGGTTTGTATGAATAAAATTAATAATAAAGAAACCTTAAATAGATTTAGAAGGGTATATAAAGAGAAAATAATAGATACTGGAAAAGCAGAAAAATTTGAAAATTATATTGATAAACAAGTAACTATAGAGAAGAATCTGGTAAAAATTATTGGAGCTGGCGCAACCATATTTTTGTTGTTTTGTCCCTCTGATGGACCATTTGGTGAACTATGTACTATTATCGCAACTCCATTATTTGTGAAGTTAGTTGAATCATGTGGAGTCTTAAAGAAAAAAATGGTATTAAGCGCAAAAAGAAGTTTTGAAGAAAAAGTAATTCATGAGGATGGTAGTAATAAAGATATAGATATTCCAAATCTTGAGTTTTCAGATGCATTAAATACAGTAAAAGATTTAGAAGATACTACTAAAAAACTTATAAAAATAGGCAGAAAACCTAATTGATGTTGACAAATGTCGATAATTATGCTATAATACAAGCACATTTGGAAAATAGGGGTTCCAAAATCAGAGGGTTTAAAGGGGTTGAATAAAATGAAACAAGGATATATTTTTGAATACCTTAATGAGAATGACTTTAGAAAGAAAGAAAGAACAGTAAGAAAATATAATATGTTAGCATATAAAAAGTTAACATTTGAATATTATCCAGAAATTAGAACAGGTAATTTCTTAGGAGAATTAGTTTCAGTAAACAAAAAGGAAAAAACTAGAGATTACGAACTAAAGCTTCCTACTGATGAATTATTTGCTAAAGTTCATGGAGAGATAAGACTTCATTATACAGTATATGAAGATAAGAATATTGTATTGCTTACTAATATTACTCCTGAAGGTATTTTAGATGAAGGACATAGAGCAGAGCTTTCTACATATAAAGGTGTTATGATTTCTAAATCAAATCCAGAAAAAGATATGTTCAAAATTAATTTGTTAAATATGTTACAAAAATAGTCAATTTAGACTATTTTTTTTGTTTAAGAAAAGTTATAATTATTATAGGTGATAATTTATGAATAATAGAAAAGGGTTTACTCTTGTTGAGGTTATAGCTGTTGTAGTTATATTAGGAGTTGTTTTAATGATAGCGGTTCCTTCTATTACAGGATTAAGTAATAGGTCTAAGGAAAAACAAATAACTGAAGATGCAAAGATGTTTGAAGAATTAGTAAAAGCAAAAATAGAAAGTGATACAACTATAAAAATAAGTGGGACTGCTAAATTCACTCTAAAAAGTATTGAAGGTAAGTTGAGTGCAGATTATGATGAAGAACATTCTTATGTAGAAGTAAGTGGATGTGGATATAATAATAATAATAAATATTCTTGTAGTACTTATGATACTTATCTATATCCAAAAAGTGGAGATTATGGATATGAAAAAAATGGTTATATACAAAATCCAGAAAATAAAACAGGACATGATTGTGGAGAAAAGAGTTGGTGTATAGATGAATAAAAAAGGTTTTACATTAATAGAGCTAATTGTAGTTGTAGGAATAATAGGAGTAATATTATTGTTTGCTCTTCCAAATATAACCTCAACTTTGGAAAGAAATAAAAAAGATGAAATGATAAATGATGCAAAAGATGCAATTGAAAAAGCAAAGAATTATTTGCTTACTCATAAAGAATGCTCTGATAATTTAAAAAATACTGGG